>JBKJUB010000021.1:0-17554 GCA_046590765.1 Sphingomicrobium sp.
GCCGCAAATATTGCCTACGAGGATGCTCAAGCCGCAATGGATGCTGCCGGCGAGCAAGTCACTGAAGTTGCTTCATCTCCCTGTTCGATGCCGCCGGTTGAAAATGTCGTTCCGGTCGAACTGGTAGAGCAGGCGCTGAAACCGCTGTGGGCCTGCTGGCACGCCCTGCTTGCCGCTCGCACCAAGCGTGAGCCGCTTGAGCTCGACCTTCCCGAACGCCGCGTCATGCTCGACGAAAAGGGCCGCATCCTGTCGGTCGCGCCGCGCGAACGGCTCGATGCGCATCGGCTGGTCGAGGACTTCATGATCGCCGCCAATGTCGCTGCGGCCAAGGCGCTCGAGAAGAAAAAGGCCCCGGTGATGTACCGCGACCACGAAGCGCCGAGCCGCGAGAAACTGGTCGCGCTCAAGGACTATCTCGCCACCTTCGACATGCCATTCGCGCTCGGCCAGGTGGTCAAGCCGGCGATCTTCAACCGCATCATCGACCGCTTGGGCCCTGATCATCCGTCACGCCACGAGATTATGGAACAGGTCCTGCGCACCCAGATGCAGGCCCGCTACGCCCCCGATCCGCTCGGCCATTTCGGGCTCAGCCTGGCGAGCTACGCGCATTTTACCTCGCCGATCCGCCGCTACGCCGATCTAATCGTCCATCGTTCGCTGGTGCGGAGCTTCGGGCTCGGCGAGGGCGCGCTGGGCCCCGACAAGGTCGAACGGTTCACCGAGATTGGCGAGAAAATCTCGATGCTCGAACGCCGCGCGATGGAGGCCGAGCGCGAGACGGTCGACCGCTATGTCGCCGCCTTCCTGTCCGACCGGGTCGGGCAAATCCTCAAGTGCCGCATCACCGGGGTCCAGTCGTTCGGTTTCTTCGCCACCGTGCTCGATCTGGGCGGCGACGGATTGGTTCCGGCGTCGATCCTCGGCAATGAATATTTCCGCTTCGACGAGGCCGCGCGGGCACTGATCGGGGAGACGACGGGGGAGACCTACAAGCAGGGCCAGCTGATCGAATTGAAGCTGGCCGAAGCCAATCCCGCGTCGGGCGCGCTGCGGTTTGAACTGGCCGAGGGCAAGTTTGGCGGGCCTGGAGGCGATCGGCGCCGCGACCGCACCTTGCCCCGCGGCCCGCGCCGCGGTCGCCCGGCTAACATTCGCCACCAGGGCAAACGCCGCTAGGGAACTAACCGCCTCATTCGACACTTGGAGGGAATATGGACAAGCACAAAATCGCAATTCTCGTTGGCTCGCTCCGCGAAGGAAGTGTCAATCGCAAGGTCGCCAAGACCATGTGCGCCATCCGCGACGACAGCCTGGAATGCATGATCATCGAGATCGGCGATTTGCCGCTATACGATCCCGATCTAGACAATGACCCGCCAGCAGCCTGGACCCGCTTTCGCGATGAAGTTCGCGTGGCAGATGGGATATTGTTCGTCACGCCAGAATATAATCGCGGCATCCCCGGTGCGCTTAAGAATGCGATCGACGTCGGTTCGCGGCCTTATGGCAAGGGGGTATTCGCCAAGAAGCCGGCAGCAGTTGTCACCGCTTCGCCCGGCGGAACTGGCGGGTTCGGCTGCAACCATCAATTGCGCCAGTGCGCCGTGTTCCTCGACATGCCGATGATGGCGCAACCCGAAGCCTATCTCGGCCATGTTACCGACGACAGCTTCGATGGCGATGGCTGTCTCAAGGACGGGCCGTTCAAGGACGTCGTGACCAATCTCGCCCACGCCTTCGCCGGGTGGGTCGATTTGATCATCAAGGGCCGCGCCGCGCTGGCGTGAGTCGACTCGTCAGCAAAAGCAGTTAGGCTGGCAACTTCCCGAGAGAGGAAATTGCCATGGCTCACAAATTCATCATCACCAAAGACAAGCGCGGCGAGTATCGCGCGAAGTTTGTCTACAATAGCGAGACGATGTTTTCCTCCGAGGGCTACTCGAGCAAGTCCTCAGCCATGAGCGCGATCGAATCACTGCAGAAGAATGGTCCAGGTGCCGAGCTCGACGACCAAACCGACTAGGCTTCAGGTAACCTTGCTGCGCGCATGAAAGCGCGGATCGTCCCAGGCGCGCGTATCAAGCACCTCGGCGATGATCGCGGCGGCACGGACCATGTCCTCATACCCGTTGTAGAGCGGGGTGAAGCCGAAGCGGACGAGGTCGGGTTCGCGATAATCGCCGATCACGCCGCGCGCGATCAGCGCCTGCATCAGCGCGTAGGCATTGGGGTGCGCGAACACCAGGTGACTTCCGCGCTGCGTCGGGTCGGTGGGGGAGGCGAGGGTGAGTTCGGGGCAACGCGCGTTGATCTCGGCGCGAAACAACTCGCTCAGCGCGCACGACTTGGCCGCAACTGCCTTCATTTCGATCCCGTCGAACGTGTCCAGCCCAGCCTCCAACGCCGCCATTGCGATGATCGAGGGGGTGCCGCTAGTGAACCGCGCAATCCCCGGTGCGGGGCGGTAATCGGGCTCGAACGCAAACGGATCGGCATGGCCGAGCCAGCCGGGCAGGGGGTTGTCGAGTTGCTCCTGCAATGCCCGGGCCACAAACAGATAGGCCGGCGCTCCGGGGCCGCCGTTGAGATATTTATACCCGCACCCGACCGCCAGATCGGCGCCCGACGCGTCCAGCTCCAACTCGATCGCCCCAGCGCTATGCGACAGGTCCCACAGTATCAACGCCCCCGCGTCATGCGCCGCGCGGGTCAGCGCCTCCATGTCATGAACCCGCGCGCTGCGATAATCGACGTGGGTCAGCATCAGCACCGCGACCTCGTCGGTCAGCGCGACGCGCATGTCCGCAGCGGCGACGGTGCGCAGCTCGGCCCCCGGCACGGCGGCGGCGATATACAAGTCAGTCGGGAAATTGCCCGTCTCGGAAAGAATAACCTTCCGCCCCGGTTGCGCCTTCAACGCCGCGCCGAGCAATTTGGCGAGGTTGATCGAGGTCGAATCGCCGACCGAAATCTCGTCCGCACTCGCCCCAATAATCGGTGCCAACATCGCCGCGAGCCTAGCCGATTGCTCGATCCATTCATGCTTGTTCCAGCTCGCGATCAGGTCGCGACCCCATTCGTCCAGTATCGTTCGCGCGACTCGCGCTGCGCTTTCCACCGGCATTGCGCCGAGCGAATTTCCGTCGAGGTAAATGATGCCCGCGGGCAGAGCGAACCGACCCCGCGTCACCGCCAGCGGATCAGCTGCGTCGAGCACTCTCGCTTCGTCGAGCGTCACAGCTTGGGCAACGTCACGCCGCGCTGCCCCATATATTTGCCGGCGCGGTCCTTGTAGCTCGTCTCGCACCGCTCATTGCCCTTGAGGAACAGGAACTGACACGCGCCTTCGTTGGCGTAAATCTTGGCCGGGAGCGGGGTGGTATTGGAAAATTCCAGCGTCACATGCCCTTCCCAGCCAGGCTCGAGCGGGGTGACGTTGACGATGATCCCGCACCGCGCATAGGTCGATTTGCCGAGGCAGATCACCAGCACGTCTTCGGGCACCCGGAAATATTCGACCGTCCGCGCCAGCGCAAAACTGTTGGGCGGGATGATGCAGCAATCGGTCTTGCGATCGACGAAGCTGTTGGAATCGAAATTCTTGGGATCGACCACCGCCGAATCCACGTTGGTGAAAATCTTAAACTCATCAGCCACCCGCGCATCATAGCCATAGGAGGATAGACCGAAGCTGATGCAGCCGTCGCGGCGCTGCGCCTCGACGAACGGTTCGATCATCGCATTGGACAGGGCTTGTTCGCGAATCCAGCGGTCGGATAAAATGCTCATGCGCGTACCGCTAGCCGCCGCGACGGCCCTCGGCTAGCCGCTGCGACAGAGCGCACGCAATGCCGGTGCTTATCCACAGCGACGTCCACGGCTATCTTTGGCGGCAATGCTCGCATCGGCTCAATTTGATGTAGGGTGCTCGCATGGCTGAAGTAGTTCGAATCGACGGCGGTGCCGATGTGCCCGCAACCCCTGTCCTTCCGCACAATATCGAGGCGGAGGCGGCGCTGCTTGGCGCGCTGATGATCGACAATCGATTGGTCGAGGATGTCCAGCTGAAGCTTCGCTCGGACCATTATTTCGAGCCGCTGCACGGCCGGATCTATGACGCTATCCTGCGCATGACCGACAAGAATATGGTCGCCAATCCGGTCACCCTGCGGCCGATGTTCGAGGCGGACGAAGCGATGCGCGAGGTCGGCGGTCCGGCCTATCTCGCCCAGCTAACCGGCTCTGGAGCTGCGATCATCGGGGCGCGCGATTTCGCCCAGCAGATTTACGATCTGGCGCTGCTTCGCTCGTTGGTCGCGGTCGGGCGTGACATGGTCGAAGGCGCGCTCGATACGTCCGAGGAAGTCGCGCCGCTGTCGCAGATCGAACGCGCGGAAGGCGAATTGTACCGCGTCGCTGAGCAGGGCGGCGGGGAGGGTAAGGTTAAGAGCTTCGGCGAAGCGACCAAGCTGGCGATTGAGCAAGCCGAGCGGGCGCTCAATTCGGGCGGCCATCTGTCGGGAGTGACCACCGGCATCGATGGCATCAACTCCAAGATCGGCGGGCTTCACCGTTCGGATTTGCTGATTCTCGCCGGACGTCCGGGCATGGGGAAGTCCTCGCTCGCGACCAACATGGCGTTCGCCGCCGCGCAACGCTTCATCCGCGATCAGGAAGACGGCATCGAACCGGGTAAATCAGCCGGCGCGCCAGTCGCGATCTTTAGCCTGGAAATGTCGGCCGACCAGCTCGCGACGCGAATCCTGTCCGAGGAATCGGGCATCAGCAGCGAGAATCTGCGCATGGGCAAGATCAGCCAGCAGGAGTTCCGCCAATTGGCGCGTGCTGCGGCCGATCTCCAGACGCTGCCGCTATATATCGACGACACCCCCGGCCTGACCATCGCCGCCTTGCGCACCCGCGCCCGGCGGCTGAAACGCCAGAAGGGCATTGGCATGGTGGTAATCGATTACCTCCAGTTGCTGCAGGGGTCGGGGCGAAGCTCGAGCGACAATCGGGTCCAGGAAATTTCCGAGATCAGCCGCGGATTGAAGCAATTGGCCAAGGAACTCGACCTTCCGGTGCTTGCGCTGTCGCAGCTCAGCCGCGCGGTCGAACAGCGCGAAGACAAGCGCCCGCAACTGTCCGACCTTCGCGAATCGGGGTCGATCGAGCAGGATGCGGATATCGTGATGTTCATTTACCGCGAAGACTATTATGTAGCTGCACGCGAACCCAAGCGAGCGATGGATGGCGATGATGCCAAAGTCTTCGAAGCTTATGAGCAATGGCAACGGGATATGGAGCGGGTCTATGGCACCGCCGAATTGCTTGTCGCCAAGCAGCGCCACGGTGCGACGGGTAAGGTCAAGATGAAGTTCGATAGCCGAATCACCAAGTTCAGCGATCTCGCTGACGACAGCTTCCTGCCCGAGCTGCGAAGCTAGGGCGCGCCAACCCGTCCTTGGGACGGGTCCGGCGTGGGGGCGGATGAGGGCGCTGGAAGTTCCCCCTCCGGCGCCCTCATTTGCATCTGCAACGCTCAACGAAAAGGGCCGGCCATCCGCGAGGATGACCGGCCCAATTCATTCAACGCCTGGTCGGCTTAGCCGCGCTCGGGTTCCGGCGCCGGCGGCGGCGGCGGGGGCGGGGGCGGGCAAGCGTCGGTCGCCAGGATCACCGAACCATCGGCGCAAGTCTGCGTCGGCGGCGGGGGCGGGGGAGGCGGCGGAGGCGGCGGCGGTGGCGGCGGTGCCATCGGCTCCGCTCCACCGCAGTTGAAGATCAGGCTCGCCAGCAGGCTGTGCGAACGGAACTTCTGCTCGTAGTTCGAGAACAAGACCGCGTTGGTCGTTGCGACCGTTGTGGTAGGACCGACAACGACCGTGTCCGGATTGCCCGAAACCAGGACCGGATTCTCGGCCAGGTTCAAGCGACCGGTCTGGAAGTAACGATACTTCAGGCCGAGATCGATGTTCCGGCTGACGGCGTAACGAACGCCGGCAATGCCCTGGAATGCCCACGCGCTGTCCTTGTCGCCCGCGAACTTGACGCGGGCGCGACCGGCACCGGCACCGACGTAGAACGACAGGCCATCTTCGTTACCGAAGTCGACCAGGCCGTTGACCATCGCCGAATAGACCTTGACCGAACCGCCGAGGTCGAAGTTGGCATCCGACAAGGCCGGCTGGCCCGGGGTGCCCGGATCGCCAGCGCCCGACGGGCGATTGAGCGCGGTGTTGAGCGCGGCGATGAAGCCATTGTCGATGCCGAAGTCCTTGAGGCCGGCGCGCTTGTAACCAAGCTCGCCTTCAAGCCGGAACAGGCCGAAATCGTAGCCGAGGATGACATCGGCATCCACGCCACGCTTGTAGTTGATCCCGAACGCATTGTTATACGTGGTATCCGACGGGCCAACGACCGACGGAGTCGTGGGAACCGTCTGGGTGGTGGTGTAATCGACGAACACATCGGCGTCCTGATCCTTCGGGAACAAGATGCCGCCTTCGATGCCGGCATAGACCGAACCGTCGCGGGCCATCGCCGGGGTGGCGACGACTGCTGCGACTGCGGTCGCGGCTAATAGATATTTACGCATGATTTCTCCTTGTTGCGCTCCACTCGCGGGAGGCACGCCCTTTAAACCTTCGCAGTTGCAGCAGGTTTCATTGACCGGGGAATAAAGTCGTTACTGTGGCATTCAGGTCACAACCCATATCAACCCCACTCCGACTGGCCCTGAGACACTGCGTTTCAGCGACCAAGGGATTGAAGCGCCTGGATGATTCCGGCACTATTGGCGCTTCCAGTTTTCTGCCGGGTTTAGGGGAATGAGATGCGTCTGCGGGCTACCTTACTGACGGCGGTTGCCGCTACGTTAATTGCCTCTGCTCCGGCTGAAGCGCGGAAAAAGTCGGCGCCGGTTGCGGCCCCAGCGCCGCAGGTTGCGCTGCCTTCGTCGCCAAACGGCAATACGGTTCGCTATTATTATGAGCGCCGCCAATATCCCGCGATCTGGTTTGGCGCGCGCGGCGGCGATGAGGCAATCGGCCAATTGCTGTCGATCCTGCGCCGCGCGCCGATCGACGGTATGGCCAATGGTCCGCAGGTCGCTGCCAGCGTCGAGGCTGCGGTCGCGCGCGCCAAGGCGGGCAATGACCCGATGCAGGTCAAGGCCGCCGAACTGGCGCTGTCCGCCGCGTGGGCCGATTACGCTCAGGCGCTCTATCGTCCGTCGACCAATGTTTTGTACGGGGATCCGGCGCTGGCGCGGGCGGCACCGCATCCCGACCGGACCCTGGCGCTGGCCGAGGCCGCCCCGTCGTTGGCCCAGCATCTGCTGTCAGTGTCGGGGGTCAACCCGATCTATTCCAAACTGCGCGAGATTGCGGTGACTGAAGCGGCGGCCAGTGGCGGCCGTGCGTCGGACAAGGTGACGCTCAACCTCGAGCGTTCGCGGATCCTGCCGGGCAGCGGCAAGTACATCTTCGTCAACACCGCCGAGCAACGGCTGCACATGATGGAAAATGGTCAGGAAGTCAGTTCGATGAAGGTGGTCGTCGGCGACAAGGAACATTATGGCCTCCCGACGCCGATCATTGCGAGCACGATGTATTATGCCATCGCCAACCCGTATTGGCATGTGCCGCCGCATCTGATCCGCAAATTCGCGCCCAACATCGCCAAGGGGCCGGACGCCTACATCAAGACCTTTGGCTATGAAGTCATTTCCGACTTTAGCGAGCATCCGACGATCATCGCGCCCTCAACGATCGACTGGAAAGGCGTTGCCGCCGGAACGGTGAGCGTCAACCTGCGCCAGAAGCCCAATGGCGCAAACAGTATGGGCAAGATGAAATTCCCCTTCCCCAATCGTGAGGGCATTTACCTCCACGATACGCCCAAGAGGGAATATTTTGCGCTCGCCAATCGCGCCAAGAGCAACGGCTGCATCCGCGTCGAGGATTATCGCCGGCTGGCCAATTGGGTGTTCGGGCGCGATGTGGCTGCGGTCGGCAGCACCCCCGAACAGCATCTGTCGCTGCCTCGCGGAATTCCGGTTTATGTTACCTATCTGACGATGGTTCCGTCGGCGACGGGCATGGCCTCGTTCGAGGATCGCTACGGCTGGGATCGTCCCGGGGTGATGGCCGGCGGCATGGACGTCACCGTTGGAACTCCGATCGCGACCGTCGGTGGCGCGCAATAGGTCGGCTCTAGCTATCGATGGGAACGCTCGCGTCACGCAGGCCCTCGGGTATTGCGGCGCGGGCGATTTCGCTTTCGCTGCTGGTCACCGGATAAGCGCAATAATCGGCGGCATAGAAGGCGCTCGGGCGGTGGTTGCCGCTTAGCCCGACGCCGCCGAAGGGCGCGTTCGATGGCGCGCCGTTGGTCGGCTTGTTCCAGTTGATTACGCCCGACCGGACGTTGGCCCAAAATTTGTCGTACATCGCCGGCGTGCCGCCGACCAGGCTGGCGGCCAGTCCGAAGCGGGTGTTATTGGCCTCATCGATCGCGGCATCGAAATCCTTGACCCGGATCATCTGCAGCACCGGCCCGAACATTTCCTCGTCAGGTCGGTCGGCGACGTCGGTGACATCGATCAGCGCGGGAGTCAGATAGGGTCTTTCCTCGTACGGCCGGTCGAGACGGCGGATCGGCTTGGCCCCCTTCATCATCAGTTCCACCCATTGTGACTGGATATGGTCGGCGGCGGCAAGATCGATCACCGGCCCCATGAACGGCTGCGGATCGGCATGAGGATGGTCGACGATGAGGCGGTCGATCAACTTGGTGATTGCCTCAACCAGAGGCCCTTCAGCCCCGTCCTCGACAATCAGCCGCCGTGCAGCGGTGCAGCGTTGGCCGGCGGAGAGGTAAGCCGACTGGACCGCGATCAACGCCGCCGCGTCGATATCGGCTGCTTGCCACACCACCAACGGATTATTTCCGCCCAGCTCAAGCGCGAGCATCTTGTGCGGTGCTTCGGCGAACTGGCGATGGAGCGACATTCCCGCGCGCGCCGATCCGGTGAACAGCAAGCCATCGATCCCCGGCTGGCTGGCGAGCGCCTTGCCTTCCTCCGGCCCGCCGATCAGCACGCGGACGACGCCCGCGGGCACCCCGGCAGCGCGGAAGCAATCGACCAGGAAACTGCCCACCGCCGGAGTCTTCTCAGACGGCTTGAACACCACCGCATTGCCCGCGATCAGCGCCGGGACGATGTGGCCATTGGGCAGATGCGCGGGGAAATTATACGGTCCGAGCACCGCCAGCACGCCATGCGGCTTGTGGCGAACTGCGACCTTGCTGCCCATCGCTGCCTCAAGCTTTCGCATTGGGGTGCGCTCGAGGTAGGCATTGGCCGAAATCTCGACCTTGTTGATCACTGCGCCAACTTCGGTCCGTGCTTCCCAATAGGGCTTGCCGGTCTCGCGGCTGATCAGATCGGCGAAATCCTGCTCGCGCGCGCGCACTTCGTTGGCGAAGCGGCGCATCGTCTCGATGCGGTAGGACACGCTGTGCGCCGCCCATTCGGGCCAGGCCGCGCGCGCGGCGGCGACTTCGGCCTCGGCATTGCCGATCTCGCCCGACCAAATTTCCGCACCGGTCGCCGGCTCGGTCGAAATCAGCCTGTCGGTCAAACAATCACTCCGGGATGCGTGCGATGCCACCACCATGCCCGCTGGCACGGGTCAAGCGCAAGGCGGCGTCATGGCGGCGGTCATTCGGCGGATCGCGGCGATCTTGGCGTTGAACGGCCCCCAGTCGTCACCGTCGGCAATCGCCAACCAGATCGCCTCGACTTCCTCAATGTGCATCGAACAAGGCCCATTTTCGTGCCAATAGTCGTGGTCGAGCGCCCCGGGCACGGGCCGACGGCTAGCGATCTGGGAGCGTAGCGCGACATAGGCTTCGCCACTGTAACCATCGGGCGAGCGGCCGCCACGCCAGTCGAAGAACAAGCGGTCGACCGACACCTGCTGGGTTCTCAAGGCCTTGAGCAAGGCCGAGGCGAGCGCACGATCCGCAGCGCCATCGCTCGTCGCCACACCGAGCCGCGCGATCAGGGCATCGACCAGCGACTGTTCGAACAATGCCGGCCAGCCGCTCAATATTTCGGTTATCCCGGCCCGGTCTGCAACCAATGCCAGGCACCCGCCCAGCTGCGCCAGGTTCCAGTGAATCGCCTCGGGCTGGCGGCCGAAGGCGTAGAGTCCGCTCTGGTCGAAATAAGCGGCAACGAATTCCTCGTCCCAGGTCGGCGCAAACCGCCACGGGCCATAATCGAAACTTTCGCCGGTGATGTTGATGTTGTCGCTGTTGAGCACGCCATGGACGAACCCTGCGGCCAAGTAGGAGGCAGCGAGACGCGCGGTGCGTTCGGCGACCAGTTCGATCAGGCGCAGCGGATCGTCGCTGTCCTCGCCGTAGAGCTGGCGCAGGCAATATGCCGCGAGCGTCTCGATCCCCGCCAGATCCTCATGAAACGCCAGCCGCTGGAAGCTGCCGATGCGGATGTGACCGTGGCTCAGCCGGGTCAGCACCGCCGATCGGGTCGGGGAAGGCTCATCGTTGCGGGTCAGTTCCTCGCCGGTCTCGATCAAAGCGAAGCTCTTCGAGGTGTTGACCCCAAGCGCCTCGAGCATCTCGGTCGCCAGCACTTCGCGCACCCCGCCCTTGAGCGTCAGCCGACCGTCGCCGAACCGGCTGTAGGGCGTTTGCCCCGATCCCTTGGTGCCAAGATCGAGCAGGCGGCCGGAATCGTCGCGCAGCTCGGCAAACAAAAACCCGCGACCGTCGCCGATGTCGGGATTATAGCTGCGGAACTGGTGACCGTGATATCGTAGTGCCAGCGGCGTCGGCAGATTTTCAGCGAGCGGCTCGAACCGCCCGAAATGCGCCGCCACGTCGATGTCGTCCAACCCGACCCGCTCGGCCCAGCGCCGGTTGAAAAACCGCACCTGATGCTCGGGAAACCGAGCGGCCTCGACCGAGTCGAAAAAGTCCTCGCCAAGCGCCAATATCGCCGGATCCGGATGATAGGCTTGCGACTTTCCCATCGGCTCGCGATAGGGGAGCGAAGGCAGCGGGGGAAGCGTAGTGGCGAGTTGGACCGATCGATTTTGGAACAGCGCCGACGGGGTCAAGCTGCATTATCGCGACTATGATGGCAATCGAGACCGCCCGCCGATCCTGTGCATCCCCGGCCTGACCCGCAACGCGCGCGATTTCGAGCCGGTGGCGGACCGCTTTGCCGGCGACTGGCGCGTCCTGTCCATCGACCTGCGCGGGCGCGGCGGAAGCGCATTCGATCCCGATCCAACCAATTACAAGCCGATGGTCTATGTCGCCGACATATTGAAGATGCTCGACCAATTGGGGATCGCAGATGCGGTATTCGTCGGCACCTCGTTAGGCGGCATTTGCACCATGGCGCTGGCGCTCGGCGACCGCGAACGGATCGCGGGCGCCCTGCTTAACGATATCGGCCCCGAAATCGACCGCGCAGGAGTCGAACGGATAGCCAGCTATGTCGGAAAGCCGGTCCGCTTCGCCAACTGGGACGAGGCAATCGATCGAGTGTCGGCGCGCAATCACGATATATTTCCCGATTACAGCCGCGCCGATTGGGAGCGGTTCGTTCGCCGGACGTCGCGCGACGACAAAGGGGCGGTGGTGCCCGACTATGACTTGGCGATCGCGGACAATTTCGAAAGCGCTGCCAGTGCGCCCGACATCTGGCCGCTGTATAAGGCGCTCGATGGACGCCCGGTGACGATCCTGCGCGGCGAATTGTCCGACTTGCTCAGCGCCGAGGTGGCCGAGCGAATGGCGACCGAGCTTGCCGATGTCGAGCTGGTCACCGTCCGACGCGTCGGCCACGCGCCAACCTTCGACGAGCCAGAAAGCCTTGCCGCGCTCGACCGGTTGCTCGCCCGCGTGCTCACCAAATCAGCTGGTCAGACGGCGTAATTTCGCAAGTGCGGCGGGATCGCCTTCGTCGGGGGTAATGGTGGCAACGAATTTGCCGCTGGCATCCATCAGGAAGACGGTTGCGGTGTGGTCGACGCTGTAATCCGCGCCGGCCTGCAGCACCTTGGACGAAAAGATTCCGTAAGCGCGTTTGACCGCAGCGATGTCGCTTTCAGACCCGGTGAGTGCGATGATCGGCGTGTTGAACGCTGCCGCATAGCGACCCATTTCCGTTGGCGTGTCGCGTTCGGGATCGACGCTGACGAAGAGCATCGCGAAGGCATCGTCCTTGCCAATCTCCCGCCGCAACCGCGCCAGTCGGGCAAGCGTGTTCGGGCAGACGTCGGGGCAATGGGTGAAGCCGAAGAAGATCGCAAACGGCTTGCCTGCCAGCTGCGCGCTTGAAAAAGCCTTCCCGTCGGTGCCGGTCAACGTGAACGGGCCGCCGACCGAACGCATCGGGGTTTGGGTCGGCTGGGGAAGGGGTGGCGGCGGACGAAGCGCAACCACCAGCCCGGCCATCGCCGCCACCCCGACCAGTATCCACAACCCGATCCGAACCAGCCGCAAGTTCATCGCGGGCCACCGACGGGCGCGTTGATCATCACCGCGCCCTGCCGCTCGAACTTGAGCGCCAGGCGGATCGTCGACCCCGCGGCCAATTGCCTGGCGAGCCCCTGGATCATGACATGCTTGCCACTCGGGCTGAGCAGAACCGTTGCGCCACCCGGAATCTCGATCCCGTCGGCAAGATCACGCATCCGCATGATCCCGTCCGCCATGCTGGTTTCGTGCAGGCTGGCCTGGCCAACCCCCGGCGCCTCGACCGATACCAAGCGGTCGCGACCGCCGCTGTTGGCGAGCGTGAAGTAAGCGCCAGCCGAGGTCGGTAGCGCAATAACTCGCGCATCATTGACGGTAACCAGCGGCGCGGCCTCCGCATGGCACGCCGTCAGCAAAGCCGCAGTAAGCACCAAGCAGGCAGCTTTCACGGACGTCACCCTCGCTCAAAAAGGAGTGGAGGCCCGAGCCGGAATCGAACCGGCGTGCGGGGATTTGCAGTCCCCTACGTAACCACTCCGCCATCGGGCCTCTTGGGGCGGGGAAATGGGCGGCAGGTGGTCGCTTGTCAACCGCCGACAAGCCCCCATCTATTGGACTGGTCGACGCGCCTTTTCGACCGGTGGGGGTGGCTCCGGCTTGGCCTCACCGCGCAGGGCCGATAAGAGCAGCCTTGAAGATCGGCTGTATTACTGACATATAACAGCTAGAAGCGTTGAAGGATCCTATGACCAACCCTGCCGCCAGTGCCGCAGCGCGCCGTTCCATGGTGCTCAGCCAGCTCCGACCGGAGGGGGTGACCGACACTGCCGTGCTCGCCGCGATGAGCGAGGTGCCGCGCGAGGATTATCTGCCCGAGAAATTTGCCGCCGTCGCTTATGGCGATCGCCCGATCCGCCTCGACGATGGCGCGCCGGTGATGGCGCCGGCCGAACTTGGCCAATTGCTGACCCAGCTTGCGCCCACGCCCGGCCAGCATGCGCTGGTGATTGGCGGGGGCGGTGATTATTCCGCCGCCGTGCTGCGTCACATCGGGCTAACGGTCGATGCCGCGCAAACCGCGGAAGACGTCCTCACCGGCTCGTTCGACCTGATCCTGATCGAAGGAGCGGTTCAGCATGTCCCCGCTACGCTCGCCCGTCGACTCGCTCCCGGCGGTCGCATCGGCGCGGCGATTGTCGAAAGCGGCGTCACCCGTCTCGCCACCGGCCGCGGCGATGGCAAGTCGCTCGGTTTCACCAGTTTTGCCGAGGCGCAGGTGCCTCACCTCGCCAGCTTCAGCCAAGCTGCGGCGTTCACTTTCTGACGATTGGAGATCGAGTTGAAGCGTCACCTCCTGACCGGCACGCTGCTTGCCGCATTGATCGCCGGATCGGCGTCGGCCGATACGCTGCGCGAGGCGCTCAATGACGCCTATCGGACCAATCCGACCCTGACTGGCCAGCGCGAGGCGCTGAAGGTCAATGATGCGTCGGTCGCAATTGCCCGCGCTGCCGGCCGGCCGCAGGTGTCCGCAACCATCGGAATCAACCGCGACCTGACCCATGGAGGGTTTCGAAGCGGAACCGGCAAGGGCCCCTTTCTGACCAGCGGCGTGGACATCAGTTATCCGCTGTTCAACGGCGGCAGCGTCAAGAATTCGATTACCGCCGCCAAGACTCGCGTCGAAGCCGGGCGGGCTACGTTGCGCGCGGTTGAAGGTGATATCTTCACCGAAGCCGTCGCTGCCTACATGGACGTCATCCGCGACCGCGCGATCGTCGAACTGAACCAGAATCAGGTCAGGGTGCTCGGTACCAACCTCGAGGCATCGCGCGACCGCTTTCAGATCGGCGATGTCACCCGCACCGATGTCGCCCAGTCCGAAGCCCGCCAGGCATTGTCGCGAAGCGCGCTCGAGACCGCGCGTGGACGATTGATCTCGAGTGAGGAAAATTACCGCCGCGTGATTGGCCAGCGCCCCGGCGTGCTGGCGCCGCCGCCGCCGCTCCCGCCGCTTCCGGCGACCGCCGACCAAGCGGTGCAAATCGCGCTCACCAACAACCCCGATCTGATCGCGATCAGCCGCCAGGCCGATGCCGCGCGCTACGATATTCGGGTCGCCGAAGCGGCGCGCCTGCCGACCGTCTCGGGGGTCGCGTCGGGCGATTATTCGAACACGCTGGCCGGTGACACCTTCGGCGCACCGCGCGCGGGCACCGCGACCAGCATCGGCGTCCAGGGCCGGGTCCCGCTTTACCAAGGCGGGCTTCCCGCAGCGCGCGTGGCGCAAAGCCAGGCGCTTGAGGGCCAGACGCTCGAGCAGCGCGTGGCGACCGAACGTGCGGTGATCGCCACCACCCGCTCGGCCTTCGCCACCTATCGCGCGGCGCAGGATGCGATTGCCTCGAACCAGGTCGCAGTCAAAGCCAATGAGCTCGCGCTCGAAGGCGCGCGCGCCGAAAATGGCGTTGGCACGCGCACCATCTTGGAAGTGCTCAATGCCGAGCAGGAATTGCTCAATGCGCAGGTCCAGCTCGTGACCGCCCGGCGCGATGCTTATGTCGCCGGCTTCCAGTTGCTTAACGCGATGGGCCAGGCACAGGCCGACGTGCTCGGGCTCGATGGTGGGCCGCTGTATGACCCGCTCGGCAATTACCGCACCGTCGCCGACAATTGGAACGACTGGAAGCAGGCGCCGCGCCATTTCCCGGTCGCCACGAGCACCGCGACTGAGGCCGAACAACCACAGGTCTTGGTTTCCCAGCCCTTGGCTACGACGCCGCGATAGGCGATAGAGCGGCGATGCAGACGCCCCGCGACCCATCGATGGAGGACATTCTCGCCTCGATCAAACGCGTGATCGCGGAGGAGAAAGAGCTGCGCGCCGCGGTTCCGCCGCCAACTCCATCGCTCGACGAGGAAGAGGAAGACGTGCTCGAACTCGATCATCCGGTCGAGCCCGAAGCGCCGGTCGATACTGGCCCGCCGTTGCTCGACGAAGTGGCCGCCGATTCCAGCCGCTCGAGCCTCGATCAATTGTCGAGCATCGCCGCCGCCGCGCCGCCGCCGCCCGCCGTAAATCCGCTCGAGGAAATGCTGCGCGACATGCTCCGGCCGGCGTTGAAGCAATGGCTCGACGACCATCTCCCGCGGATCGTCGACGAGCATGTCCGCCGCGAGATCAGCCGAATTACGGGCAAACCGCTCTAGGCTGGTGATTGACCGCCGCGCTTGCTAGTCATGCGCCCATGAACCGCACCCTGCTTGCCGCCACTGTCGCGGCCGTCGCCCTCGTTTCCACCCCGTCGTTCGCCCGGCCGATGACCGCGACCGACATGCACATGATGCATCGCATGGGGAGCCCAAGCGTGTCGCCCGATGGCCGAACCGCAATCTTCACTTTGTCGACCACCGACATGGCGGCCAACAAGCGCAGCAATCCACTGATGATGCTCGACCTGACTCGACCGGCGGCACCGCGCGCGATTCCTGGCCTGACCAAGGGCGCGCATGACGCGGTGTTCGCGGCCGACGGCGCGATCTATTATCTCGCCCCGGTCAAGGATCGTGATCAATTGTACCGCATGACCCTCGGCGGCAAGCCGGTCCTGATGTCGGACTTCGGTGCCGATGTCTCGGGCTTCAAGCTCAGCGCCGATCGCAGCCGCGTGCTGGTCTGGGCCGACACCAAAGACTGCCCCGACCTGGCCTGCGCCGCGACGACCTTCGCGGCCAAGCCCGCCGGAACCGCGCGCGTTTATGAGGAAATGTTCGTCCGCCACTGGGACACATGGGCCGAGCCTGGCACCAAGTCGCGAATCTACGCTTTCCCGGTGGTCGCCGGGAAACTGGGCAAGGAAGCCCGAGTTACCGGTACGCTGGTCGGGGATACACCGTCCAAGCCGTTCGGTGGCGGCGAGGAAATCGACATTTCGGGCGACGGCAAGACGGTCTATTTCGCGCTTCGCGAAGCCGGCCGGATCGAGCCGACCTCGACCAATCTCGACATCTTTATGGCCCCCGCCGACGGATCGGCGCAGCCGGTCAATCTGACCGCGCCCAACGGCGGCACCGATACGCTGCCGACGCTCTCGCCCGATGGCCGCACTTTGGCCTATGTCTCGATGGCCCGCGCCGGTTACGAGGCCGATCGCCAGGTGATCATGCTGCGCGATCTCGCCACCGGCCAGGTTCGCGTGCTGACCGGAAAGTGGGACCGCTCGGCGGGCTCGCTCGCCTGGAGCAGGGATGGCCGAAGCCTCCTCATCACCGCCGAAGACGTGATGGAAGCCCCGATCTGGACCGTCGATGTTGCCAGCGGCGCCGTCACCCGCCTGACCGGCGACGGCCATGCCGGCAATGTCATCCCGATGGCCGGCGGCGGCGCGATCTTCACCCAGAACAGCATCCTCGCGCCCGACGACCTGTTCCGCGTCACGTCGCGCGGAGTAATCGGCCGCCTGACCGACGTCAACCGCGCCTTGCTCGCCCAGCTCGACCCGGTCACCTTTGAAAAATTCGCCTTCAAGGGCGCCAGCAATGATCAGGTTTACGGCTTCAAATTGAAGCCCGCCGGTCCGCGCAATGCCGCTTCGGCTGCCAAGCTGCCGATTGCGTTCGTCGTCCATGGCGGGCCGCAGGGGTCGTTCGGCAATGGCTGGAGCTATCGCTGGAATCCGCGGCTGATTTCATCCCCCGGTTACGCCGTGGTTAGCGTCGATTTCCACGGCTCGACCGGATACGGCCAGGCCTTCACCGACAGCATCCGCAACAATTGGGGCGGCTGGCCGCTCGACGATTTGAAAGCCGGCCTGACCTTCGCCACCGATCATGATCCGCAACTCGACGCGTCCAACGCCTGCGCGCTGGGTGCGAGCTACGGCGGCTATATGATGAACTGGATCGCGGGCAATTGGTCGAGCCGCTTCAAATGCCTGGTCCAGCATGACGGCGTGTTCGATGCCCGCGCGATGGCCTACGAAACCGAAGAACTCTGGTTCGACGAGTGGGAACACGGCGGCAAGAC
>JBKJUB010000028.1:0-5527 GCA_046590765.1 Sphingomicrobium sp.
TGCTGCAGGACAAGATGGTCGGGCGGATGGTGGAGCGCGGCTACGACCCCGAATTCGCTGCCCGCTGTTTCCACCAGATCAGGGGCTTTGGCGAATATGGTTTTCCGGAGAGCCACGCGGCAAGCTTCGCGCATCTGGTCTACGTCTCGAGCTGGATCAAATGGCGTTATCCGGCGGCGTTCGCCTGCGCCTTGCTCAATTCCCAGCCGATGGGTTTTTACGCGCCGGCGCAGATCGTCCGCGATGCGAGGGAGCATGGGGTTGCGGTGGCCGGGGTGGATGTCAATCATTCGGAGTGGGATTCGACTGTGCAAGTCCTCCCCCTTGATGGGGGAGGGTTGGGTGGGGGTGATGTCTGCGCGCACACCACGCCCTTCGTCCAACATCTCCCCACCCCAACCCCTCCCCATCAAGGGGAGGGGCCAAGGGTACTGCGCCTCGGCCTGCGCCAGATCGAAGGGCTGCGGCTTGATGCCGCGACGCGGATCGTCGCGGCACGGGGGGATACGCCTTATGCCTCGGTCGAACAGGTCCGCAGCCGATCGGGAACCAATGTCGCGGCGATCGAGCGGTTGGCCGAGGCCGATGCGTTCCGGTCGATCAAGCTCGACCGGCGCGGGGCGTTGTGGGACGCGCGGGCATTGAAGGGCGCGCCCGATTTGCCCTTGTTCACCGCCGCCGACGCCCGCGACGAGGGGTGGGAGACCGAGGTCGTGCGCCTGCCCGCGATGCCGCTGAGCGAGCATGTGGTGAGCGATTACCAGACCATCCGCCTCAGCCTCAAAGCCCACCCGATGAGTTTCCTGCGCGACCATTATGCAAGGCGCGGGTTCGTCACGGCGGGCGAATTGCGGAGTCTCCGCTACGGCCGCCGCGTGTCGCTCGCGGGGCTGGTGCTGATCCGCCAGCGCCCCGGAAGCGCCAAGGGGGTGTGCTTCATCACGCTGGAGGATGAGACCGGGATCGCCAACCTGGTGGTTTGGCCCGACAAATTCGCCGCCCAGCGCAATATCGTCATGGGCGCGCGATTGATGGTGGTCCACGGGCTGGTCCAGAAAGATGAAGCGGTAATCCACGTCGTTGCCGCGCGGCTGGACGATGACACCCCGATGCTGCGCCATTTATCCGAAGATTCTTTGCCGTCCACCCTCAGCGCGGGGGATGGCGGGGGAAGCTGGCGCCCGCCCGCCGGAATTCACCCGCGCGACGTCAATTGCATCCCCAAGAGCCGCGACTTTCATTGATGCCGTTGCGTGGCAACGAATGTCGGGGCAAAGCGCGACGGTGAGCAGCGTCAACCAGTGGATCGAGCAATATGGCGTGCTCGGGGTGTTCCTTACCGCCGCGGCGGAAGGCGAAATCGGCGTGCTAATCGGCGGGGCGATGGCGCATCTCGGTCGATTGAGCGTGGTAACGGTCGCGCTCGCCGCGTGGGCCGGATCATTCCTTTCGACCCAAGCCTTTTTCCACGTCGGTCGATCGCAGCGCGACGGCCGCTGGGTGCGCCACGTCAAGCGCCGCAAGGCGTTCGCCAAGACCCTGCAATGGATCGAGCAGCGCCCGCGATTATTCTGCTTCTTTTATCGCTTCGTCTATGGCTTCCGCGTCGCCGGGCCGATCGGGATCAGCCTGAGCGGCGTGAATTCGAAGACCTTCGCATTGATCAACCTGGTCTCGGCCTTGCTGTGGGGGATCAGCGCGACCGCGCTCGGCTGGTGGGCTGGGCCGACGGTGTTCGAGAAATTGGGCCAATGGTTCAACTGGCACGACGTGCTGATCATCGGGGTAGCCGCGATGGCGCTGTTGCTGATCTTTCTCGGCTGGCGCAGGATGAGCCCCAAACAGGAGTAGCCCATGCTGTCGATGCTCGCGCTGATTGCGGCGCAGGACGCGGTTACACCGGTCGGCCGGTGGACGAATCCGTCAGGCAGTGTGATCGTCGTCATCGACAAGTGCGGCGCGGCTTATTGTGGCAGGGTCGACTGGGCGTCGGACAAGGCCAAGGCCGATGCGCGCAAGGGCGGCACCGAGGTGCTGGTCGGAACCCAGCTGATGACCGGCTTTATCCCGGCGGGGAACGGGAAGTGGAAAGGCCAATTGTTCATCCCCGACATGAACCGCCGCAGCAAAGCCGAGCTTCGACTGCAAGGCCTCGGGCAGCTCAAGGTAACGGGTTGCGCGGTCGGGCGGATAATTTGCAAATCGCAACTGTGGAATCGGGCAGACTAAGCGCCAATCTCCCCCGCCAGCACCGCCGCCTGCAATGCGGCCATTTCGTCGGCCCAATAGCGGTCGGTCTCGAGGTGCGGCGACAGGCTGCGAACCTTGGCATGCACCGCCTGAAGCTTCGGCGAGGTCTTGACCGGCGCGTGATAATCGACCCCCTGCGCCGCCGAGATCAGCTCGATCGCAATCACCCCGGCGGCATTGCGGGCGATGGTCACCGCCTTGCGCGCGGCGATTGGCGCCATCGAGACATGGTCCTCCTGCCCGGCCGAGGTCGGGATTGAATCGACCGACGCGGGAAAGGCGAGGCTCTTATTCTCGCTGACCAGGGCCGCAGCGGTGACCTGCGGGATCATCAGCCCCGAATTGACCCCGCCATCGTCGGTCAGGAAGGCGGGCAAATGGCTCATGTGCGGATCGACCAGCACCGACGTGCGGCGTTCGCTGATCGAGCCGACTTCGCACAACGCCATGGCGATGATGTCGGCGGCGAAGGCGACCGGCTGGGCATGGAAATTGCCGCCGGAGATGACTTCGTCCCCATTCTTCCCATCAGAAGCGCCGGGGAAGAGGATCGGATTGTCGGTCACCGCATTAGCCTCGATCTCGAGCGTCCGCGCGGCATTGGTGAGCAAATCGAGGCACGCGCCCATCACCTGCGGCTGGCAGCGGAAGCTGTACGGGTCCTGCACCCGGTCGCATTCATGATGGCTGGTGACGATGTCGCTGCCGTCGAGCAACTCTCGCATTCTGGCGGCGACGGCGATCTGCCCCGGCTGTCCGCGCGCGGCGTGGATCCGCTCGTCGAACGGGGCGCAGCTGCCCTTCAAGGCATCGACCGACATTGCCCCGGCGTGGATCGCAGCATCGAACACGCGTTGGCCGAGGAACAGCGCATCCAATGCGATCGCGGTCGAAGCCTGCGTGCCGTTGATCAGCGCGAGGCCTTCCTTGGGGGCGAGGACGAGCGGCTCGCGGCCCATGCGGGTCAGCGCTGCAGAGGCGGGGATGACCTCACCGGCAAGGTCGATCCGCCCCTCCCCCATCAGCGCCGCAACCATATGCGCCAGCGGCGCAAGATCGCCCGACGCGCCGACGCTGCCCTGCGACGGGATGACCGGCATCGCGTCGGCATCGAGTAGCGCCTGCAATGCGTCGATCACCTCGCGCCGAACGCCGCTATGTCCGCGCCCGAGGCCGATCAGCTTGAGAATGATCATCATGCGGACGGTATTGCTGGGCAGCGGGTCGCCGAGGCCGCAGCTGTGGGAGAGGATCAGGTTGCGCTGGAGGTCGGCCAGTTGCGCAGCGGGGATGCGTGTTTGGGCGAGCAAACCAAAGCCGGTATTGATGCCATAGACGGTCTTCCCCGATGCGACGATGCGGTCGACCGCAGCGGCGGCGGTGTTGATGGCGGTGTGGGCGGTGTCGGACAGGCGCGCGGGGGCGCCACTCCACAGCTCGCGCAATTGATCGAGCGACACAGTGCCGGGGGTGAGGATGATCATCGATCCGCTTTATCGCATTTGCGCGAAACGAACATGCCCTTGGTGCGGCTGGTCAGGTGATACCGGCGGCACAGGTCGCAGCGGTAGGGGGTCAATCGAAACGGCGCGTCGCGGCCTGCCGACGCAGCGGCCGCATCGGTCGGGTAGCGCTTCTTGCGGGTGCAGATGTTGACGCTGGTGCGCATTGGCTAGCGGATCATCGGCAAATCGAGTCCCTGCTCCTTCGCGCAGTCCATCGCCTCTTCATACCCCGCATCCGCGTGGCGCATCACCCCCGTTGCGGGGTCGTTCCACAGGACTCGTTCGAGCCGCCGCGCCGCATCGTCGGTACCGTCGGCGACAATCACCATGCCTGAGTGCTGCGAATAGCCCATGCCGACCCCGCCGCCATGGTGGAGCGAGACCCAGGTCGCGCCCGACGCGGTGTTGAGGAGGGCGTTGAGGAGGGGCCAGTCGCTGACCGCATCGGAGCCGTCCTTCATCGCCTCGGTCTCGCGGTTGGGGCTGGCGACGCTGCCGCTATCGAGATGGTCGCGGCCGATGACAATCGGGGCCGAGACTTCGCCGTTGCGGACCATCTCGTTGAACGCCAGGCCGAGGCGGTGGCGCTGGCCTAGGCCGACCCAGCAGATGCGCGCGGGGAGGCCCTGGAACGCGATCCGCTCGCGCGCCATGTCGAGCCAGCGGTGGAGGTGGGGATCGTCGGGGATGAGTTCCTTCACGCGCTGGTCGGTCTTGTAAATGTCTTCGGGATCGCCGCTCAAGGCGACCCAGCGGAACGGGCCTATCCCGCGGCAGAACAGGGGCCGGACATAGGCGGGGACGAAGCCGGGGAAGTCGAACGCGGGCGTGACCCCGGTGTCGAGCGCTTCCTGGCGGATGTTATTGCCATAATCGAAGGTGGGCACGCCCATCTTCTGGAATGCGAGCATCGCCTCGACATGGCGCGCCATCGAGTGGCGCGCGGCGACGGCGACGGCCTGCGGATCGCGCTCGCGCATTGCGATCCACTTGGCGACCGACCAGCCGGCCGGGCAGTAACCGTTGGCAGGATCGTGCGCGCTGGTCTGGTCGGTAACCGCGTCGGGGCGTATCCCGCGCGCGACCATTTCGGGAAGAATCTCCGCCGCATTGCCGAGCAGGCCGACGCTGGTCGGTTCGGTCGCGCGGGCGATGATGTCGAGCGCCTCGTCGATGCTGGTCGCGCGATGATCGAGATAGCGGGTGGCGAGGCGTTTTTCGATCGATGATTCCTGGACCTCGACCGCGATGCAATGCGCCCCGGCCATCACCGCCGCGAGCGGCTGCGCGCCGCCCATCCCGCCGAGCCCGGCGGTCAAAATCCACTTGCCGGTGAGGTCGCCACCGTAATGCTGGCGGCCCATTTCGGCGAAGGTTTCGTAAGTGCCCTGGACGATGCCCTGGGTCCCGATGTAAATCCACGAGCCCGCGGTCATCTGACCGTACATCATCAGCCCCAGCCGATCGAGTTCGTTGAATTTCTCCCACGTCGCCCATTTGGGGACGAGGTTGGAGTTGGCGATCAGCACGCGCGGGGCGTCGGAGTGGGTACGGAACACGCCGACCGGCTTGCCCGACTGGACGAGCAGCGTCTCGTCCTCGTTCAATCGCTCGAGCGTCTCGACGATCTTGTCGTAACATTCCCAATTGCGCGCCGCGCGACCGATCCCGCCATAGACCACCAGGCTCTGCGGATCTTCGGCGACTTCATCGTCGAGGTTGTTCATCAACATCCGAACCGCCGCCTCGGTGGTCCAATGCTTCGTCTCGAT
>JBKJUB010000221.1:0-8681 GCA_046590765.1 Sphingomicrobium sp.
TGGCGGATGCCTAAGCCAAACAGCAACCGCGCCGGGTCGTAACCCTTCCGCGCCTCGATCGCGGCGATGAGCTTGTCGACCGACACCTCTTTCCACCCCTCGCGCCCGACCAATTCGTCGCGTTGCGCTTTCAGCCGGAAGATGTCCGCCGGCCCGTGCAGCCAGCCAAGTGCGACAAATTCGGCCAGGCTCTTTTCGCCCAAACCGTCGATATCCATCGCCCCGCGCGATACGAAATGTTTGAGTCGTTCCAATCGTTGCGCCGGACAAATCAAGCCGCCGGTGCAACGAACATCGACTTCGCCTTCCTCCGCTACCGCCTCCGACTGGCATTCGGGGCAATGATCCGGGAAGGCAAACGCCGCGCGCTGCTCGGCCCGCGTGAGATTCTCGACCACCTGCGGGATGACATCCCCCGCGCGCTGGATCCGCACGCGATCGCCCACCCGCACCCCCAGCCGCTCGATCTCGTCGCGATTGTGGAGCGTGACATTGGCGACGATCACGCCCCCGACGCCGACCGGCTTGAGCCGCCCGACCGGAGTCAGCTTGCCCGTCCGCCCGACCTGGATATCGATCGCCTCGATGATCGTCTCGGCCTGCTCGGCGGGAAATTTATGCGCCAGCGCCCAGCGCGGCGACCGCGCCACCTGCCCCAACCGCTCCTGCCAATCGAGCCGGTCGACCTTGTACACCACCCCGTCGATATCGAACGGCAGATCGGCGCGGACTTGCTCGATGGCCGCATAATGGGCCAGCGCCGCATCGAGCGTCGCAACCGTCACAAACATCTCGCTGACCGGGAATCCAAACCCCGCCAACCGCGCCATCGCCTTTCTTTGCGTCGCCGCCAACGGTTCGGACGACTCCCCCCAGCCATGCGCGAAAAACCGCAGCGGCCGCGCTTTGGTCACCGCCGGATCCTTCTGCCGAAGCGATCCCGCCGCCGCATTGCGCGGGTTAGCGAACAATTTACCCCCTGCCGCTCCCTGCCGCTCGTTGAGCGCTGCGAAATCGCCCTTGTCCATATATACTTCGCCGCGCACTTCGAGCACGCTGGGCGCCCCGCTCAGCGTCTGCGGGATATCGGAAATCGTCCGCACATTGGCGGTTACATCCTCGCCAATACTGCCATCACCGCGCGTCGCGGCGAGCACCAGCGCCCCATCCTCATAACGCAGTGAGCAGGACAATCCGTCTATCTTCGGCTCGGCGGTCAACGCGACTTCGGCATCGGCGGGCAGCGACAAAAACCGCCGCACCCGCGCCACGAACTCGGCCACTTCCTCATCGAAAAACGCATTGTCGAGGCTGAGCATCGGCCTGGCATGCGCCACCTTGGCGAGGCTCGACGTTGGTGCCGCGCCAAGCCGCTGCGACGGCGAATCGGCCCGCACCAATGCCGGAAACTGCGCCTCAAGCGCGCGATTCTCCCGCACCAGAGCATCATAATCCGCGTCCGAAATCTCGGGAGCATCGCGGTCGTGATACGCCCGGTCGTGCTGCGCGATCTCCTTCGCCAGCCGCATCAAGCGGTTCGCAGCCTCGGCTTCGTTCATGCCAGCATCGCCGCCATTTTTGCCACGCTGTTCATGTTGCGCGCGGTGCCGTTCTTAACCGCGGGCAGCTTGAGCCTGGTCTTGCCGATCCCCTCGCCATAACTGACGATGATCGATCGCGGCCCCAACGCCATCCGCTCGCTGGCCACATCGCGCGCTTCGGCCAGCATCGCCGCCACCGGCAATTGGTCGATAAAGTGCGCCAACACCCGGCTCGGCTTGTCATCGTCGAACGGATTGGCGGCGGCAGTCGCGGCCAGCTCGGCAGCGGTCCGGACGAACACCGGAACGCCCTTGCCGAAGAATGTCGTCAGTCCGGCTTCGATCCGCGCCTGCGCTTCCGCCTCGCCCAGCTCACTCTCGAAGAGCAGATTGCCACTGGCAATGAAGGTGCGGACGTTGGCGAAGCCACATTGCTCGCCGATCCGCCGCAGCTCGGCCATCGGCAGCTTGCCGGTGCCCGCGACGTTCCTCGCGCGCAGCAAAGCGACATAGGAAGTCACGCTGCCTCCAGCAGTTTCGCCGCTTGCGCGCGGGCTTCGTCGGTGATCGCGGCGCCGGACAGCATCCGGGCGACTTCCTCACGGCGTTCGTCGGGGGTGAGCTTGCGCACCGTGGTCCGCGTGCCGTCGGGGCCGTGAGCCTTTTCGATCCGGTAATGGTGCGCCGCGCGCGCCGCGACTTGGGGCGAATGGGTGACGACGAGGACCTGCGCGCCCTCGGCCAACCGCGCCAGCCGCTCGCCGATCGCGCTCGCCACCGCGCCGCCGACGCCGCGATCGACCTCGTCGAAAATCATCGTCCCCGCGCCGCCGGCCTCAGCCAGCGCGACCTTTAAGGCGAGGATGAAGCGCGACAATTCGCCGCCCGACGCGATCTTGGTCAGCGCCCCGAATGGCGCGCCGGGGTTGGTCGACACCTCGAACTCGACCCGGTCGGCGCCGGTCGGCCCGGCATCGACTTCGGCGATTGCGGTACGGAAACGAGCGGCGTCGAGCTTCAACGGGGCAAGCTCGCCCGCCACCGCCGAATCGAGCCGCCCCGCCGCCGCCGTCCGTGCCTCGGTCAGCATCTTGGCGGTGGCAGCATAAGCCTCCAACGCTTTCGCCAACGCGCGCTCGAGTTCCTCGATCGTCTCGCTACCCTGCTGGATCGCAGCGCGCCGCGCCTGCAGGTCGGACAGCAGCGCCGGAAGCTGATCCGCCTCGACGCGATGCTTGCGCGCCATGCCGCGGATCTCGAACAACCGAGCTTCGGCCGATTCCAGGTCGATTGGCGAATGCGCCAGCGCCGACGTCGCTGCGGCAATCTTGGTCTCGGCTTCATCAGCCTCGATGATTGCGCGATCGGTTGCGGCCAAGGCTTCGGCCAGCAACGGGTGCGCATCGGCGATCCGCTGCAGCCGCCGCGCTGCTTGGCGAAGCTGCGCCAGCCCACCTTCGGATCCAGCGAAATGCGGGCCCAGCGCGCCCAGATCATCCTCAATCCGCGCTGCCGCCTTCATCAGCGTCCGGGCATCGGCCAGCCGTTCTTCCTCGCCCTGCTCGACGCCAAGCGCGGCGATTTCGTCGATTGCAAAGTCGAGCCACTCACGGTCGCGCTCGGCCTCCGCGAGCGACTGGCGCTGCTCGGCAAGCAAGACAGCAAGCTCGCTTCGCTTGCCCCACGCTGCGACCACCGGCCCAACGTCCACCCGCCCGAACGCATCGAGCAAGGCGCGGTGGCCCTTGGGGTTGAGCAGCCCGCGATCGTCATGCTGGCCGTGAATCTCGATCGCCGCTCCCGCGATATCGCGCAGCAGCGAGGCGGGCACTGCGGCGCTTCCGGCAAAGGCGCGGCTGCCGCCGTCGGCCTTGAGCGTCCGGCGGAGCAATAAAGGCTCGCCCGGTTGGTGATCGATCCCCTGTTCGTCGAGTGCGGCGAAGGCGGAGTGGCCGACGGGAAGCTCGAACTCGGCGCTGACGCTCGCCGCCAGCTGGCCTGCGCGGACTAGCCCGGTGTCCGACCGCGCGCCGAGCGCCAACCCGAGCGAATCGAGCAGGATCGATTTGCCCGCTCCGGTTTCACCGGTAAGCACGCCAAGCCCGGGCTCGAACTCAAGCTCAAGCCGGTCGATCAGCACGACATCATTGATGACAAGCTGTCTCAGCATCGCGACCCGTTTCCAAAGGCGGGCCGGGGCAGAGTCAGCTCTGCGGCGCCGCCGGCACGTGGCGCTGGATCAGCTTATAGCTGCGATCGTACCATTCGCTGCCGGGATAATTGGCGCCGAGCACTGCGGCCGACTTGCGCGCTTCCTCCAGCACGCCGAGCGCGAGATAGCATTCGACCAGCCGCTCGAGCGCTTCGGGCGTGTGGCTGGTGGTCTGATACTTCTCGGCTACCGTACGGAAGCGCAACGTTGCCGCGAGCCAATTGCCTTGCCGCTGGTAAAAGCGGCCGACTTCCATTTCCTTGCCGGCGAGATGGTCGTTGATCAGGTCGAGCTTCAACCGCGCATCGGCGGCGTAACGGCTGCCCGGATAACGACGCATCAGTTCGCCAAAGCTGTCGGCCGCTTGCTGGGTGATTTTCTGGTCGCGGTTGACGTCTTCGATCTGCTGATAATAGCTCATCGCGATCAGATAATTGGCGTAGGCCGCATCCTTGTTACCCGGATGGATCGTCAGGAACCGCCGCGAGGAGCTCACCGCCGCAGGGTAGGATTGCGCCATATAATAAGAGAAAGCGCTCATCAGCTGCGCGCGGCGCGCCCACACCGAATAAGGATGCTGGCGTTCGACCTCGTCGAACAATTTCGCCGCTTCCTCGTAATTGCCCTGGTCGAGCCTTTTCTTGGCGAGGCTGTAGAGCGTGTTGACGTCGCGAGCGATATACTCAGTATCGCCAACCTTCCCCTTGTTGCGGGCGCAGCCGCCAGCCGGGAGGATGATTGCGGCGGCGATGAGCGAAACGGCGATACGGGACATATTCGACATGGCTGACCTTCTAGCGTGGTGCCCGGTTAAGGCCAAGCGCCGAGATTGGAGCGCCCGAAATTGGGCAGGGCTCGATGAATGGCGGCTGGCCGGGGTCATACTTCCTGGGGCCGGGTGCCGGGGGCCGGCTCGTCGGTCCTGAGGAAGCTGTCGGGTTTGACCCCGAGCCACACCAGGATCGGCGAAGAGATGTAGATCGACGAATAAGTACCGATGAAAATCCCCAGCAGCACCGCCGCGGTCAAGGCGAAGATCACATCGGGCCCGAGCAGCAACAGCAACAGCAAGGCGAGCATGATCGACAGCGAGGTGACCAACGTCCGCGACAACGTTTCGTTAAGCGACAAGTTGATCAAGGGGACGATCGCCATCTTGCGATATTTGCGGAGGTTCTCGCGAATCCGGTCGTAAATGACGACCGTATCGTTGAGCGAGTAACCGACAATCGTCAGGATCGCCGCAACCACATTGAGGTCGACCTGCAGTCCGGTCAGCGAAAAGAAGCCGAGCGTCATCGCCACGTCGTGAAACAAGGTGACCAACGCCCCGACCCCGAATTGCCATTCGAAGCGAATCCAGATGTAGATCGCGATCCCGAGCATCGCCAAAGCGATCGCCAGCGCGCCGTCCCACGCAAGCTCACCGCTGACCTTGCCCGACACCGATTCGCCGGCATCGACCCGGGCGCCGGGGTAGCTTTGCTGGATCATCGTGCGCAGCTTGGTCACCGCCGCACTGGCGGCATTGTCCGACCCTTCGGGCTTGGGCAATCGCACCTGATAGGTCTTGGCGTCGCTCAATTGCTGGATGCTTGCCTCGCCCAGCTCGAGCGCATCGACCCGCTTGCGCAGATCCTCGATATTGACGGCTTGTGCAAAGTTGGTCCGCACCACCTGCCCGCCAACGAAATCGATCCCCAGATTGAGGCCCTTGACCGCAACCAATGCAATCGACGCTGCGGTGATCAGGATCGACAGCACCAGCGCGATGTTGCGCCAGCGCATGAAATCGAGGTTGGTGTTGTCGGGGACGAGTTTGAGCAGTTTCATCGGATCGCCCTTAAATATGCAGCGTGCGGGGACGCTTGGCGCGGACCCAGCCGGCGACGAGCATGCGGGTGAAATTGACCGCAGTGAAGACCGAGGTGATGATCCCGATCATCAGCACCACGGCAAAGCCGCGTACCGGGCCGGAGCCGAACAGATACATGATCGTCGCGGCGATAACGTTGGTGATGTTGGCGTCGAAAATCGCGGTCGACGCTTCCTTGTAACCGGTATCGATCGCGTCGAGCACCTTGCGACCGCGACGTTGTTCTTCGCGGATTCGCTCATTGATCAGCACGTTGGCGTCGACCGCCGCGCCGATCGTCAGCACGAAGCCGGCGATCCCCGGCAGGGTCAATGCAGCACCGAAGATGGCCAAACCGGCAAGGATCAGGAAGGCATTGGCGATCAAGGCGGCGGTCGCATAGACCCCGAACCGGCCATAAGTGATCAGCATGAACAGGATCACGCCGAGCGTCGCGGCGACCGAGGCGATCATGCCCTTGCGGATCGAATCGGCGCCAAGCTCAGCGCTGACCGTCCGCTCCTCGATCACGTTGAGCTTGACCGGCAACTTGCCCGACGCCAGCGCGATCGCCAGCTGGTTGGCGCTTTCGACGGTGAAATTGCCGCTGATCTGCGCCTGACCGCCAAGGATCGGTTCGTTGATGTTGGGAGCCGACAGCACCTTGTCGTCGAGGATGATCGCGAATGGCTTGCCGACATTCTCCTGCGTCGTCCGGCCGAAGCGCTTGGAGCCCGCGGTGTTAAAGGTGATCGAGACCGTCGCCTGATTATTCTGGTCGAAGCTCTGGCTGGCCTTGATGAGTTGCTCGCCCGACACCATCACCCGGCGCAACACCGCAATTTTGCCTGACCCGTCGGCCATGGGCAGCACCTGGCTTCCGGCAGGTGCGCGGCCTTGGGCTACCTCGGCCGGATTGGCAGTGAGATCGACCAGCTTGAATTCGAGCCGCGCGGTTTGACCAATCAGCGACTTCAGGGCGTCGGGATTCTCGACTCCCGGCACGGCGACCAGGATTCGCCGCTCACCCTGGTTGACGACGGTGACTTCCTTGGTGCCGTTGGGATCGATCCGGCGGCGCACCACGTCGCGCGCGACGACCATCGAATCCTTCAGCGCATTGGTCATGCCCTGCGCGGTCGGGGTCAGCATGATGCGGGTCGAATCGATTACCTGCACATCCCAGTCGCGCGCGCCGGTCAGCCCGATCGGCTGTGCCAATTTGCGCATCCGGTCGACGGCTTCATCGAGTTGGGTAGGGTTGCGGACCATAAACGACAATCGCCCGTCCTGGGTCGAGACATCGCTGATCTCGACCTTGGGCTCGCCGCGGCGAAGCTCGGTCGTGACTTCGTCCTCCTTCGCCGCAAGCCGTTGCTTGGCGGCGTCGCGAACATCGGCTTCGAGCAACAGCTGGCTTCCGCCGGCCAAATCGAGCCCGAGATTGATCTGGGTGTGGGGTACAAACTTCGGCCAGGTGGCAACTTCAGCCTTGGGGAAGAAACTCGGGATCGAGAAGGCGACCCCAAACAGGATAACCAGCCAGATCGACCAATTCTTCCAGCGCGACGTGTCGTGCATCAGTCGTTGGCCGGCTTGGTTTTCGGTTTGGCGACGCCGCTGATGGTCGACTTGACGACGCGGATCTTGACGCCCTGGGCAATCTCGACCTCGGCTTCGTCGTCGGTGACTTTGGTCACGCGGCCGCGGATGCCACCGCCGGTGATGATGTCATCGCCTTTCTTGATCGCCTGGATTTCCGCAATTTGCTCCTTCTGCCGTTTGGCCTGCGGGCGGAACACCAACACCCAAAAGATCAGGAACAACGCCATCGGCAAGAACAGCATGTTGGCGATTGCGGCGAACCCCGATTGCGGCGCGGCGGTCGCGGCGGCAATGACGGTTGCAAGGAACAGGGTGGACATGATTGGAAGGTGATCCTTTTCGCGGGCGACGTCCCTTGGCCCACATAGAGCCAAGGATGGTCGGGGCGACAGGATTCGAACCTGCGACCCCCACACCCCCAGTGTGATGCGCTACCAGGCTGCGCTACGCCCCGACCAGTTGACGCCTAGGATGTCCAGAGGACATCGGTCTAAGCGGTGACGGCGCATCTAGTGAGGCGCACGAAGCATGGCAAGTCAGGTGAGGCAAATGAGGCGGCGAAGAAGGGTGAAACGAGGGTGGGGGCGCAAGGTCGTACTCGGCCTGCTCGCCATCCCCGGCCTGTATTTGCTCGCGGCGCTGATTGGCGGCCTGATCCCGGTCAACCGCCATTGGACCGAGCCGCCACAGGGAATCACCATCTTCATCGCCGACAATGGGGTCCACGCCGATTTGATCATGCCGGTCAGCGCCGCCGGGCTCGATTGGGAACCCTTGGTCCCGCGCAGCGACATGGCCGCGCCGCCACCCGGCGCGCAATGGCTCGCGTTCGGCGCTGGCGAGCGCCACGTCTATCTTGACACCCCGACCTGGTCCGACCTCACCTTGCGCACCGCCTGGGCCGGGTTTGCGGGCGGGGAGCGCGTGATCCACGTCGATTACGTCGCCGACCCAACCTATTCGGCGCGCGAACTCCGAGTCACTCCCGAACAATATCGCCGCTTGTGGACCGCGATCCGCGCCAGCTTCGCACTTGATCCACGCGGCCGACCAATCCGCATCGACCATCCCGGCTATGGCGCGGCCGACGCCTTCTACGACGGCAACGGCCGCGCCAGCGCGATCGACACCTGCAACCAATGGCTTGCCAGCCGCCTGCGTCTCGCGGGGGTCAAGGCGCCGCTGTGGAGCCCGTTCGTCGAAGGGCTGGTGTGGCGATATCGCAAGGCGCCAGTCCCGACGAATTAGCTTGCGTAATATCGCGGTCGCGTCACCTTCTGGCTGGGGACAAAGGGGGAAGTGAGCATGGCGACGGCGACCGCAGGACAAGCCGACTTGCCCGTCACCCGGACCCACCCGCCTGGCCTGTGGACCCTCGCCGCGACCGAAGTGTGGGATCGCGCCAGCTTCTACGGCATGCAGGCGCTGCTGATCCTCTACATGATTCAATATCTGCTATTGCCCGGAC
>JBKJUB010000201.1:0-3818 GCA_046590765.1 Sphingomicrobium sp.
ACCGGGACTGCGGCGGCGATAACCTCGATCGCCTTGTTCGACTTCTCCTCGATCAATTGTGACAGCAGCATGCCGGCAAGCAATATGGTGAGCACGAACAGCACCAATTGTCCGGCATGCGCGGTGGCCGATCGGGCCGACAGCAAGGATCCCGAACTGCTCTGGGTAAGCACCACGTCGATCGGTTTGCCGGCGGGTATGGGCGCGACACGGGCGCGGCGGGCCTGGTCGATGATGAAGCTCAATTGGCGCACCGTGGTGCCATCGGCATGGACCGCGCCGATGAAGTGCGGCGCGTCGAGCCCGCCATCGAGCACGCCGAGCACCGGCGGATCAACCTGGGCGAGCAACTTTGCGCGCTGGGCTTCAAGGTCGGCTGCGGGCGGGACTGTGCTCAGGAGCACGCCGTCACCCTGCGTCACCAGCGGCTGCATCGTTGCGCGCGCCTGATCGAGCGCAGCGAATTCCGCCGCGCTGCCGATCACCACGACCACCGGCCGCGCGACATTGCGATCGATCGACGCGCCGAGGCCGCCAAAGCCGAACCCCATCAACGCCGGGAATAATGGCCCGAGCAGGAAAATGAGGAAGGTCTTGCTCATCACCGTGGCGGTGAAATCGCGCCGCGCGATGACGAAGGCGGAAGCGATCAGTCGGGGCAGCTTCATGCGACTTCTCCCTGCGGCTGGTTCATGGCCTGCGCGGCGGCTTCACCGGCGATGGCGACAAAGGCGTCGTGGAGGCCGGGGCGCTCGATGCTCAATGTCTCGATCCCCGCGCCGCCGTCGATCAATGCCTTGAGCAAGGGTTCGGGGCCGGAGGGTGGAAGCTCGAATGTCCAGTCACCATTGTCGAGCTTGGCGGTTGCGGGGAGCGATTTGCGCCACGGGCCGTCGGGGCTACGGGTGCGCAAGCGGACGATCGGGCGCAGCTTGCCGCGCGCCTCGTCGACCTCGCCTTCGAACGCCACCTTGGCGCCGGCGATGATCGCCACCCGCTCGCACAATCGCTCGGCGTGGGCGATGACGTGGGTCGAGAAGATGATCGTCGCGCCGCCATCGGCCTCGCGCCGGATAAGGTCCTCGAGCTTGCCCTGGTTGATCGCGTCGAGCCCCGAGAACGGCTCGTCGAGCACGATCAGTCTGGGCTTGTGGACGATGGTCCCGAGCAGTTGAACGGTCTGCGCCATGCCTTTGGACAAGGTGCGGATCGGTTTTTTCGCCCAGTCGCCAAGGCCGTGGCCGTCGAGCAGGCCGACCGCGCGGCGCTTGCCTTCGCGCAGGGGAAGCCCGCGCAAGGCGCCCATGAAGGCGATCGCATCGACGCAGGTCATCGCGGGATAGAGGCCGCGCTCCTCGGGAAGGTAACCGACCTCCTCCGCCGCATCGAGCGGCTTGTCGCGACCGAGCAATTTGCGCGTGCCCGAGCTCGGATCGATGATCCCCAGCAGCATCCGGATCGTGGTGGTCTTGCCCGCGCCATTGGGGCCGAGGATGCCGTAAATCGACCCGGTCGGAACCGCGAGGCTGACTCCGTCGACCGCGCGGGTGTCACCGAAATCCTTGACCAGGTCATGCGCCTCGACGGCGTTGCTTGTGCTCATGGCGCCTGTGCTAAGGGCTGATGCTTAAATGACAATGACCATCGAAGATGAAATCCGCGAGCAAGCGGCTGAACTGGGCTTCGCGTCCTGCGGCTTCGCGCGTGCCGATGCCGCGCCACAGGCTGGCGACGGCCTGCGCGCGTGGCTCGGCGAGGGGCGGCATGGCGAGATGCGGTGGATGGAGGATCGCGCCGAGCAACGGGCGAGCCCTAACGGGCTGTGGCCGGCGGCGAAATCGGTGATCGCGCTGGCGATGAGCTATGCCCCGGCGAGCGATCCGCTGGCGCTGGCCGAGCGCGGCGATGTGGGGCGGATTTCGGTTTACGCGCAAGGGGCCGATTATCACAAGACGGTCAAGAAGGCGTTGAAAGCGCTCGGCCGCTGGCTGGCGGAGACGCATGGCGGCGAGCTGAAGGTGTTCGTCGATACCGCGCCGGTGATGGAGAAACCGCTGGCCGCCGCGGCTGGGCTCGGCTGGCAAGGCAAACATACCAATTTATTGAGCCGCGAGCATGGCAATTGGCTGTTCCTCGGGATCGTCATGACCAGCATCGAGCTTGCCCCCGACGCCCCGGCGGAAGAACATTGCGGGAGCTGCACGCGATGCATCGACGCCTGCCCGACGGCGGCGATTACCGGGCCGGGACGGATCGATGCGCGGCGCTGCATTTCCTATTTGACGATCGAACATGCCGGGCCGATCCCCGAGGAGTTCCGCGCCAGCATCGGCAACCGCGTTTACGGCTGCGACGATTGCCTTGCAGTGTGCCCGTGGAACCGCTTCGCTGACAGCGCGGCCGCCAACCGCGCCTTTTTGCCACGCGCCGAACTGGCCGCACCGCGACTAGAGGATTTGCTCGCGCTCGACGATGCTGCGTTCCGCGAGACCTTTTCAGGATCGCCGATCAAGCGGATTGGTCGCAATCGAATGATCCGCAACTGCCTGATCGCGGCTGGCAATAGCGGGGATGCGGGGCTTGCAGCGTCGGTCGAGCCGCACCTTGTCGATCCTGACCCGGTGGTTATCGACGCGGCGCGGTGGGCGATGGCGCGGCTGGCCTAACGCCCCATTAGCGCGAGGCAGCTTTTGACGTCGATGTCGGCGCCCGACGGGCGGCGCGCGTCGGCATAGGTCACCCGCTGATTGCCGTGGCTGCCGACCGGCGGGTAGAGATAGACGTCGAGCACGCACCCCCCGCCGGTCCATTGCAGCTTGGTGCCGGGGCCTTCCTGAACCTGGAGGCGCGGCTGGCCGAAGCGCAGGCCGAGATCGTGGACGCTCATGCCGATCAGCTCGCCGGTCGGGCGGACCTTGATCGGCACCGGGGTCGGCGCATTTTTGGGGACGGTCGAGCAGGCCGCGAGCAATATGACGAGGGCGGGGGTGAGGCGGCGCATCGGCGGAGCATGGCTGCTGCGGCCGAGGCTTGCAAGCTTGCCGCGCCGCGCTCGAGCCGCTAGGCGCGCCGCGACTTTCCTCCTCCCGAACGGACCCCAATATGACCGCAGCCCGCCTTGATGTCCTGTGCATCGGCAATGCCATTGTCGACGTGATCGCCGACGCCGACGACGTCTTCCTCGCCGCGCAATCGCTCGACAAGGGATCGATGCGGCTGATCGACGAAGCCGAAGCGGTGCGACTGTATGGCGTGATGCGCCCGGGCCGCGAAATCAGCGGCGGATCGGCGGGCAATACGGCGGCGGGGCTGGCGTCGTTCGGATTGAAGGCGGGGTTCATCGGGCAAGTGGCGAGCGACGAATTGGGCGATATCTACCGCCACGACGTCGAGAGCCTGGGGGTTGATTTCCTGGTGCCCGCGCGGAGCGATGTCGGGGCGACTGCGCGGTCGCTGATCCTGGTCACCCCCGATGCGCAGCGGACAATGAACACCTTCCTTGGCGCAGCGCAAAGGCTGGAGGCGAAGGACATCGACCCGGCCAAGGTTGCCGACGCCGCAATCCTCTATCTCGAAGGCTATTTGTGGGACCCGGCCGAGCCGCGCGCGGCGATGGAAGCCGCGATTGGGGCGGCGCGCGACGCGGGGCGCAAGGTCGCCTTCACGCTCAGCGACACCTTCTGCATCGACCGCCACCGCGACGGCTTTTGGGCGCTGATCAATGCGGGCAAGATCGACATATTGTTCGCCAATGAGGCCGAGCTTGCGGCGATGACCGGCGAGGCGGATTTCGAGGCCGGACTGGCGATATTGTCGGC
>JBKJUB010000010.1:0-11911 GCA_046590765.1 Sphingomicrobium sp.
AGCGCCTGCGGGGCATCGTCGAACAGCAGGTGCGCCTCGTCGAAGAAGAACACCAGGTTGGGCTTATCCGGGTCACCGACTTCGGGCAGCGCCTCGAACAGCTCGGACAGCAGCCACAGCAGAAAGGTGGCATAGAGCTTGGGGCTCTGCATCAGCTGGTCGGCGGCGAGGATGTTGACGATGCCTTTTCCGCTCTCGTCGCAGCGGATGAAGTCGTTGATCTCGAACGCCGGCTCGCCGAAGAACGAATCCGCGCCCTGGGTCTGGAAGGCAAGCAACTGGCGTTGGATCGTGCCGACGCTGGCCTTCGAGATGTTGCCGTATTTCGTCGCTAGCTCGCCCGCCCGCTCGGCGCAGGCGATCAGGGTCTGCTGCAAGTCCTCGAAATCGATCAGCAGCAGCCCGTTGTCGTCGGCCCACTTGAACGCGATCGAGAGTACGCCTTCCTGCGTGTCGTTGAGCCCGAGCAAGCGCGACAGCAGCAGTGGCCCCATTTCGCTGATGGTGGTGCGGATCGGGTGGCCTTTCTTGCCGTACAGGTCCCAGAACACCGCCGGATTGTCGTGATATTCGTAAGGCACGATCCCCAGCTTCAAGGCACGCGCCTCGAGGCTGTCGGCGTGTTTGAAATCGTGGCTGCCCGACATGCAGATGCCCGAAAGATCGCCCTTCACGTCGGCCAGGAACACCGGCACCCCGGCTGCGGAAAACTGTTCGGCCATCGTCTGAAGCGTGACCGTCTTGCCGGTGCCGGTCGCGCCCGCGATCAACCCGTGGCGGTTGGCGCGCTTCAACTCGAGCGCTTGCGGATTGGCACCGCCGCTGCCCGCTCCGATAAAGATATTGGTCGGCTGATCGGCCATGCGTGCATCCTTCGTCCGGCTAAGCGCCGAACCTAGGCCGAACGATGGAGCGCGGGCAAGCGGTTAGCGCCGATGACCTACTGCGGTGCGATGTCGATCCCGACGAAGGCTTCGGGGGTGGTGCCGCTCTTGACCAGCAGCAGCACGCTCTTGCGCCCGGCCCGACGCGCGGCATCGACCGCCGCCGTGACCTGCGCCGGCGCCGTCACCGGCATCTGGTTGACCGAGATGATCAGGAAGCCCGCGCGAAGTCCCTTTTCCGCCGCATCGCTCGAGGGATCGACTGCAGTGATGACCACCCCGCGAACATTGGCCGGGATGTTCGAGCGGCGGGCCAGGTCGGGCGTGAGCGGCTGGAGCGTCAGGCCGATGGCCTGCGTTCCAGCGGCCGGGCCGGTGGCCGAATCGCTCGGCAATCCATCATTGCTGCCGCCAATCTGCTGCGCGAGTTGCTCCTCGGTCGGGCGCTGGCCGACTACCACGGTGACCGATTCGCGGCGACCACCGCGGATGATCTCGAGCGGGACTCGAGCGCCGACGGTGGAGTTGGCAATGAGGAACGAAACGGTCTCGTCCGGGGTGACCATCTGTCCGCCAACGGTGAGGATGACGTCACCCTGACGAAGCCCGGCGCGCGCTGCGGCCTGGCCGGCAACGACCGAGCGAACCAGTTCGCCCTGATCCTTGGGAAGCCCGAGCGAAGCGGCGATATTTTCATCGAGCGGCTGCAGGCTGACCCCTAGATAGCCGCGCTGCGGACGCTGCCCACGGCGCAGCGAATCGATCACCGGCTTGGCCAGCTCGGCGGGGATGGCAAGGCCGATCCCGACATTGGCCCCGGTCGGCGAGATGAGCGCCGAATTGATGCCGATGACATTGCCGTTCAAATCGAACATCGGTCCGCCCGAATTGCCCATGTTGATGCTGGCGTCGGTCTGGATGTAGCGATCGTAAGCGCCAACCCCGGTGATCCCGCGATGAAGCGCGGAGACGATTCCGGCCGTAACCGTGCCGCCAAGACCGTAGGGATTGCCGATCGCAATCACCCAATCGCCGACCCGAACGCGCGACGAATCGCCGAAATTGACGAACGGCAAATTGGTCGCTTCGATCTTGAGCAAGGCGAGATCCGACGCGCTGTCGCGCCCGACGATCCGCGCGGTATATTCCTTGCGGTTGGTCATGATCACGGTGACGCTGTCGACCGTTCCCTTGCCGTTGGCGCCCTCAATCAGGTGGTTATTGGTGACGATATAGCCATCAGGCGAGACGATGAAGCCCGACCCGAGCGATCCGGTTTCGCGGGTCCTGGGTGTGGCACCGCCCCCGTTACCCGGCGGCGATTGCGGGCCGGCTTGCGGCGACTGGCCATCGGGATTGCCGAAGCGGCGGAAGAATTCTTCAAACGGGTCGGCCTGTTGCTTGACCGCGACGCGCTGCTTGGTCGAAATGTTGACCACCGCCGGCTGGAGCCGGGCGGCAAGGTCGGCAAACGACATTGGTGCGCCAGCGCGCGGCGCCATCGCCGAGGGCGAGTTTTGCGCGACCTGGGCACCGGCCTGCCCGGTGGCGAGGGAGAAAGCAGTCCCGCCAAGCAGCAAGGCCGTGGCCACTCCATAGGCGTAACGCAAAGGTCCATACTCCTTCGAAACCATAATATTCTCGCTCGCTGCTGACGTTGATGGACGACGCTAGGTCGAGCGCATGAACGCGATTTGAACAGGAAGGTGCCTTACCGTCCAGTGAATTCCTTCAGATATTCGCTGTTGGGCGACATGATGATCGTGGTCGGCGAGGACTTGGTCTGGCCATCGCCGAGGAAGGTCACCTGATAGGATTGCATCGCCCGGTAGAAATTATAGAAATCGGGGTCCTTGCCGAAGCTTGCGGCATAGATTTGCGCGGCCGAAGCGTCGGCTTCGGCGCGGATGATCTGCGCGGTCTTGCCACCTTCGGCGCGAATCGATCGAGCCTCCTGCTGGCGTGCGCTGCGCATCCGGGCGAATGCCGATTGCAGCGGCGTGCCATCGGGCAGGTCGGCCTTCTTGATCCGCACGTCGACCACTTGCACTCCATATTGAGCAGCCACCCGGTTGAGGCCCTTGCGGATATTCTCCATCGCGCCCTCCCTCTCGGGACTGAGCATGGACGAGAAGGGCCGCTTGCCAAGTTCGTTGCGAAGCTGCGAACCGAGGATTGGCTTCAGCGCTTCCTCGACCCGATCTTCGGAACGGGCGGTAATGTACATCCGCAAGGGATCGACCACGCGATAGCGGGCGAAGGCATCAACCTCGAGCCGGCGCTGGTCGATCGACAGCACTTGCTGCTTGTCCATGTCGAGATCGCGAACGCGCTTGTCGATCCACACGATCGATTCGGCGAACGGGATTTTGGCATTGAGGCCGGCGCCGATCGAGCCGAGTTGCTGGCGTTGATCGTAGCGATTGACGATCCGCACCGGCTTGCCGAAGCGGGTGACGACACCCTGACTGGTTTCGGGGACGATCGTCACGCTGCCGAGCAAGGTGACGAGCAGGATCGCGGCGATGATCAACGCGATCATCGGGTGACGGCGGAGGGTATCGATCATTGTCCGGCCTGCTTTGGCTGCTGGCGCTGGGTTTGCGGCAGCGGGAGATAGGATGTCACCCCGGGGGTCTCGACAATCGTCTTGTCGACGCCACGCAGCACCCGCTCCATTGTCTCGTAATACATCCGTCGACGCGTGACTTCGGGCGACAATTTATACTGCACATAGACTTTGTCGAACGCAGTCGCTTCACCAAGCGCAATCTGGCGCAGCTGGAGCGAATAAGCGTTGGCGTTATTGACCGCGCTCTGGGCGTCCTGCTGCGCGGCAGTGACGTCCTTGAACGCATCGTTGACCTCGGACGGCGGGTCGGCCTGCTTGATCGCGATGCCGCGGATTGCGACCCCTGAATTGTAGCGGTCGAGCGTGCGCTGCATTTCTTCCTGGACCCGCGCTTCGATTTCGCCGCGCTTGTTGCCGATTGCATCCTGCAGGCTGACCTGCGCCACGACCTGTCGCATCGAGCTTTCGGCGACTTGGCGAATGGTGTCGATCGGGGTCCGCATTTCAAACAGATATTCTTCGGGATCCTTGATGCTCCAGCGCACCTGGTAGGCAATATCGATGATGTTCTGGTCACCGGTCAGCATCAATGTCTCTTCCGCCGCCGAGCCAAGCTCGATGTTGCGGATTTGCTCCACATTGACCTTCTGGACGCGCTGGATCGGGGTCGGAAGCGTCAGGCTGACCCCGGGGGTTAGCGTCGAATTATAGCGGCCGAACATGGTGACGACACCGCGTTCCTCGGGCTTGATCTGGTGCATCGTCGTGGTCAGCAGGAACAAGGCGATCGCGCCGAGCGCGAGCCAGATCATTTTGAACCCGCTCGGCCGCCGCGGCGCGCCGTCACCGTCGAACCCGCCACCAAAGCGTCGCCGGTTGCGTTCGATGAAGGCATCGAGCCCGGGCGAACCGAAACTCCCCTCGCCGGGACGCGATGCAGGACGTTCGCCGCCCCACGGGCCAGGCGCGGGCTCGCGCGGCGGATCGCCCGGCACATCGTCCGACTTGGGGCCCCAAGGACCCTTGTTGTCACTGAACAGGCGCGACCCAAGCGTGCCCAACCCCGATAAAATACTCATCATCCCTCTATAGGAAGCCGCGAACATGAAAAACAGGGGTCGCTTGCCGATTACCGCCGCCACGGCCTAAGCGGCGCGGCATGGACGAACAATTGATCAGCCTCGACAATCACCCCGATGCCGCGCGGATCCGGTCGAAGAAGCTCGATGGCGGGGTCGCGACCCTGATCGTCGACGGCAGCGGCATGCGCAATGACGAGCGCAAGGCGATGGAGGCACGGCTGCGAGACGCGGCGGGTGCGGTCCCCGGCGTGGCCGAAGTCCGCATCGCGATGACTGCGACGCGCAAGGGTGCCGCGCCGATGATCGCAATCGGATCGGGCAAGGGCGGGGTCGGCAAATCGACCGTCACCGCCAACCTTGCAGTCGCGCTGGCACGGATGGGAAAGAAAGTCGGGCTGGTCGACGCCGATATTTATGGGCCGTCGCAGCCGACCCTGCTCGGCGCGCCGCAACGGCCCGAGGCGCGCGACAAGCAACTCATCCCGGTCGATACGCCCTACGGCGTCAAATTGCTGTCGGTCGGGCAATTGGTCCCGGCGGGCCAAGCGCTGGCGTGGCGCGGGCCGATGGCGGCCGGCGCGCTGGCGCAATTGACCGATGGCGACTGGGGTGATGTCGAACTGATCCTCGTCGATTTGCCGCCCGGCACCGGCGATGTGCAATTGTCGCTGGTTCAGAAAGCCAAGCCGGTCGGCGCGGTGATCGTTTCGACTCCGCAGGACCTGGCACTGATCGATGCGACCCGCGCGATCGACCTGTTCGCGCGCACCGACGTGCCGGTGATCGGGATCATCGAGAATATGGCGGGCTACGTCTGTCCACATTGCGGCGAGGAGAGCGACCCATTCGGGAGCGGCGGGGCGGAAGCCTCGGCCAAGCGGCTCGAGATTCCGTTTCTCGGACGATTGCCCCTGTCGGCAAGCCTGCGCGAAGCGAGTGATGCGGGGCGACCGCCGGCGGCCGAGGATGGTCCGGCTGCGGAAGCCTTCGCTGTCTTGGCGCGGGCATTGCTCGATGCGCTGGAGAAAAAACCCGTCTGAAGCATTGAGCGGGCGAGGAGAGTTTCGATGCCGCTGACCAGTGACCAAGACCTGACCGAGCTGCTGCAGAGCGCGAAGACGATTGCGCTGGTTGGCGCATCGGACCGGCCCGACCGCGCCAGCTACGGCGTGATGAAATTCCTCCAGGACCAAGGTTATCGCGTGTTCCCGGTCAACCCGCGAATCACCGGCGAGCATGTCCACGGCGAGTTTGTGTGGCGCGAATTGTCACAAATCGGCGAGCCGATCGATATCGTCGACATCTTCATGAAGAGCCAGACTGTCGGACCGATCGTCGACGACGCGATTGCCGTCGGCGCGAAAGCGGTGTGGATGCAGCTCGGCGTGATCGATGAGGCGGCGGCGGCGAAGGCTGAGGCCGCTGGGTTGAAGGTGGTGATGGACCATTGCCCCAAGATCGAGATTGCGCGGTTGGGGCTGGCGGCGGTCGCTTAGGCCGACGCTACCATCATTTCGGGGACCAACAGGATCGGGCTGTCGACTCCACGGCGGAAAATAAGGTCGTTTCCAGGTTCAAGCGTGGCGAACATCTCGACCAGATTCGACGCGATGGTGATTTCCGCCAGCGGGCCGACCACTTCGCCATGCTCGATCAGGAAGCCCGCTGCGCCGCGGCTGTAATCGCCGGTGACCCCATTGACCCCCTGCCCGATCAATTCGGTGACCAGGATGCAGCGCGGGAATCGTGCGCGCAGATCTTCGGGAGTCGCGCTCCCGGCGGCGAGATAGAGATTCGACGGACCCGCGCCGGGCGCCCCGCCGACCCCGCGAATGGCGTGGCCAGTGGGCGCAATACCAAGCTGGCGGGCCGAGGCGCTTTCGGCGAGCCAAGTCGTGAGAATTCCGTCCTCGACCAACGCCATCGGCCGCACCGGCAGCCCCTCGCTGTCAAACGCGCGGCTACGCAAGCCCCGCTGGCGCAGCGGATCGTCGTGGATCGACACGCCGGGCGCGAACACCTGGGTGCCCAGTTTATCCATCAGGAAACTCGACTTGCGCGCGACCGACGCGCCGGTAATCGCGGCGATGAGATGACCAAGCAAAGTGGTCGCGACACGCGGGTCGAACAGGATCGGCAACCGCCCCGCGTCGATCTTGACCGGGCCCAGGCGCGACACCGCGCGCTCCCCCGCACGGCGGCCGATCGCGGCGGGCCCTTCGAGGTCGGCGAGGTAACGCGCGCTGTGCCACGCATAATCGCGTTCCATCCCCGCGCCGTCGCCCGCGATGACCGTCGCCGAGCAACTGTGGCCCGTGGCGCGATAGGCGCCGCTGAACCCGCTCGAGATCGCCAGGGCAACCGTCGAGCCAGAGGCCGAGGCCCCCGCGCCGCCTGAATTGGTCACCCCTTGCACCGCCAGCGCGGCGGTCTCGGCCTCCAGCGCGCGGGCCCTGAGCGCCGCCGGATCGGGTTCGACCGGGTCCCAGGCGTCGAGCTCGGCGAAGGGCGGGGCGGCGAGCAGCTCGGTCGGGGCAAGGCCGGCAAAGGGATCGTCGGGAGCCTCAGCGGCCATCGCCAGCGATCGCTCGACCAGAGAGGTAAGTGCTTCGGGCGACAGGTCGGAGGAAGAAACGCTGGCCGATTTGGTGCCGCGGAACACGCGCAGCCCGATGCCCTCGCCTTCGGAGCGGCTGACGTCCTCGAGCTCGGCCATCCGCACCTGCACTCCGCTCGACCGCTCGCCGAGATACAGTGCATCGGCGGAATCGGCGCCGGCGCGGCGGGCTTGTTCAACGAGTTGTTCGACTTTGTCGCGGGCTTGGTCAGGGTTCAGCATGAGGTGGCGTTTAGATGTTCAACTGGCGCAAGCTCAACCCCACCACGAGCATGGCGGCGAACACCAAAGCCCCGCACCAGCGGTTCGACCGGAACAAGGCGAGCGCCCCCGCGCCGTCGGCGGGGTCGGCGCGCCACGCCTGGGCGGCGAGATGGATTGCGGCGGGTAGCAAGGCGAGCAGTGCGAGCAGGTCAGGACGGACCAGCCAGATCGCCGCGCCCCATCCGGCACTGGCGAGCGCGTAACAGATGGCGACACCGGCTCGGACATTGGCCCCCATCCGGCGGGCGGAGGAGCGAACCCCGACCAGTGCGTCATCCTCGATATCCTGGATCGCGTAAAGCGTGTCATAGCCGATTACCCAGAAGATCGAGCCGAGCCACAGCAAGAGCGGTGGCCAGCCGAAGCTTGCCGTTGCGGCGGGCCAGCCGACCAAGGCACCCCAGCTGAACACCAGCCCAAGCCACGCCTGCGGCCACCAGGTGATGCGTTTCATGAACGGATAAGCCGCGACCAGCGCAAGGCTGGCGAGCGCGATGAGCTGCGCAATACGCGGAAGGGCGAGCAGGATCAGCAGCCCGATCAGGCACAAAGTGATGGTCAGCGCCCAGGCGGCACGGAGCGTAACGCGATTGTTGGCCAGTGGCCGGAGGCGCGTGCGCTCGACTTGGCGGTCGAGATCGCGGTCAACGATGTCGTTATAGACGCACCCCGCCGAGCGCATCACGAACGCACCGATGGCGAGCGCGAGTATCAGCGGCCACGGTCCGCCCGCCAGCGCGACCCCCCACGCGCACGGCCAGAATAACAGCCACGTCCCGATCGGTCGGTCGATCCGCATCAGGCTGGCGTAGGGCCGAAGCGCTGCCGGAAGCGCGCCAATCAGGCCAATGCGCTCGCTGTCGGGGACGGTTTCGATGGGTGAAAGGCCGGTGCTCATCCCCGTTGGTTAGGGACAAGCACCGGTCTTCGACAAGCTCCCGCGGTTAGCCGCGCTCAGGTTCGGGCGGCGGCGGTGGCGGCGGTGGTGGCGGCGGGCAGCTGTCCGTCGCCAGGATCACCGACCCGTCGCTGCACGTCTGGGTCGCCGGCGGCGGCGGTGGTGGCGGCGGTGGCGGTGGCGGTGGTGGCGGCGCTACCCGGCCGAAGCGATACGACAGGCCGAGGTTGATCCGGTCCTCGGTCAGCTTGCTGGTGATGCTCGCGTCGGTCCCGTCCGAATCATAATGGAAGGTCTTCGAGCCGTAGAAGCTGCGCCGTGCCTCGGTCCGCAGCGTCAGGCTTTCCGACAGCGCATATTCAAGGCCCGCACCGACCGTCGGGCCGAAGCGGCCGCCCTTGCTGACATTGCCGAAACCCCACGGCGGCGCTTCGATCCCATCGTCGTCATCGACCTCGAACCCGGTGGTCGTCCGGACCTTGCCATAGGCAACGCCGCCGGTGACGTAGGCCAGCAGATCAGGCGTAACGAGCGCGCCAGCTCGGAGGCGGAGGCTTGCATTCCAGGTTCCCGGCTTGACCAGCCATTGGCCATTATCGGGCGTATCCTGTTCCTGCAGTCGACCGCTTTCAGCATTGCCGCGATTGTAATTGGCGTCCGCCTCTATACCCAAGACGATCGGACCGGTCTGCCAATCATAGCCGCCATAGACCCCGAGCGTGACCCCCGAAGCCGAGAACAGGATCGGCTCGTCCGTACCCCAGCGATCATTGATGAATTCATCGTTGCTATTGGGGTCGAAGCCGCGGAACCCAACCTTGTTGCGCGATGCACCAAGCGCGGCACCAAGGTGGAACCCGGTCCAGTTGCTGCGGCTGGTCGTGGCCAATGTGCCGCCCGATTCGCCAATCTTGTAATTAAGGCCGAACAGGAAGCTGTTGACGCGAATCTTGCTTCCGACCTGGCCCTCCGCAAACGTGCAATTTCCGTCACAATTGGTAAGCGACTGATCGAGGTTGTAGCGCAGCGAGTCGCGGCCGAAATCGGTAAGTCGATATTCGCCCTTGAAACTGACCCGCGAGTCGAGCGCATATTCGATACCGCCGCCGAAGGTCAGGCCGTGGCGCGTGCCGCCGCCAATGTCGCGATTGCCCCAGTTGGGAAAGCGCTCATAGAAGTCATCGTCGGCCGGTTCCATGCCGCCGCGTGCCTTGAACTTGGCGAAGGTCACACCGACCAGCCCGTAGACCAATGCCCGATCGCCTGCTGCGAAGCCGAGTCGGGCGCGAAGCCCCGCATTCCAGTCGGATTTGACCGACCACAGGCCGCCAGGGCCGGGATAGCGATCTTCGGTCGCATAGGCCTGGGCCGACCCGGATTCGAGGTTGATGTCGCCTTCGACACCGACCACGATCCCGCTGAACTGGAGATCGTAACCCGCAGTAAAGCCGGCCAGCAGGCTCATGTGCGAGATGGGGACCAGGTTCCACGGTCCGAGATTGTCGCCGCCGCCAATGTTGCCGCAAGATCCCTCGCAGCCATTGTTGCTATTATTGTCGAATCCCGAGAAGCGGCTGCGGGTCGAACTTGCACCGATCTGCGCGCCAAGATGAAACCCGCTCCAGTCGCGTGCGCCCGTGGCCGATCCCTCGACCCCGCCATCATAACCTCCTTCGTCAGCGCCGAACATGTACGCCATACCGACGGTGAAGCGGTTGGTGGTCACCTTGTGGCGGACCACGCCGGGCGTATTCACATCGAGCGGGTCATAGATATAATTAAACTTGGCAGTGCCATAATCGGCGTAGCGATATTCGCCGCGCAATTTCCAGTGATTGCCGAGGGCATATTCGATGCCGCCACCAAAGGTGACGCCCATCTTCGAGCGCTTGCCGCCAGTGCCGATGTTGACGCCTTCGCCCCAGTTGGGATTCTGCTCGTAGAAACTGTCGGTGGGATCGATTTCTTGCCCGCCATAGGCGGGGAAGCGACCCCAGGTCAGGCCGCCGGTGCCGTAAATGAGTAAGCGTTCAGTGGCCAGGATGCCCAGGCGGGCGCGGATGCTGGCGTCCCATTTCTCGGACACTTCGAACATGCCGCCAGGGCCAGGATACAGATCTTCGGTAATGCTGCCGCCCGACGATCCGCCGGTGGCCTTGTTAACGTCGCCTTCGATCCCAAGGACGATGTTGTTGAAGCGGAAGTTGTAACCCCCGTATATCCCGGCGACCAAGTTGCCGTGCGGGAAGGACAATGGCCCCCAGGCGCCATCATTGTCGCCCCCACCATCACCGCCATTCTCGTCAAAGCCGGATAGCTTGGACTGGACGCTGGTAACGCCGGCCTGGACCCCGATATACGGGCCTGACCAATTGATCCCGCGAACAGCACCTGACGGCGCGGCCTGAGCGACAGCGGTTGAAGATGCGGCAACCGATACGGTCGCAAGCAGCAATGCACGGTAAGTCTGGTTCATCAAACGGCCCCCTGTTCGATGTGGTTACAACTGGCGCAACTTCGTCACAAAAGCGGCTAAAACGCAAGAGCAGCAAGGTCCGATTTCAAACAAAACGTTGCACATAAGCTACATTCAGTTGCTAAGTATCAGCATTGATTGAAATTAATTTTCCCGTAACAAAATAAAACGTTTAATCGATCGCGTCGGCAAGTAGCGAATAGCTTCTCAGCCGGGCTTCACGATCATGAATCTGACTGGTGATCATGAGTTCGTCGGCACCCGTGCGGTCGACGAAGGCAGTGAGTTTGGCGCGGACGGTGGCGGGGGAGCCGATCGCCGATGACGACAAGACCGCATCGAGCATCAGTCTCCCCTCAAACGGCAGGCTTTCGCGATAACCGGACTGCGGGCGCGGCAGCTTGCCGGGACGGCCGGTGCGCAAATTGACGAACGCCTGGTAGAGCGAGGTGGCGAGCAGGTCGGCTTCCTCGTCGCTGTCCGCCGCAAACACGTTGAAGCCAAGCATGACATAAGGTGCGGCGAGCTGCGCCGATGGCTTGAACCGGCTGCGGTACAGCGCGATCGCCCCATCCATCATCTGCGGCGCGAAGTGCGAGGCGAAAGCGAACGGCAGCCCGAGCAGTGCCGCTAACTCGGCCCCGAACAGGCTCGACCCGAGGATCCACAGCGGCACCTCAAGCCCCTCGCCGGGGATCGCGCGGACGCGGGCGGTGGGGTCGTGCGGGGCGAAGTAAGCCTGCAACTCCATCACGTCGCGCGGGAAGGCGGTGGGGTCGCTGTCGAGCGTCAGCCGCATCGCCCGCGCGGCGGCTTGGTCGGTCCCGGGTGCGCGACCGAGGCCGAGGTCGATCCGGTCAGGATGAAGCGCGGCCAATGTCCCGAATTGCTCGGCGACCTGCAATGGCGAATGGTTGGGCAGCATGATCCCACCCGCGCCAATGCGGATCGTGCTGGTCCCCGCCGCGACATGCGCGAGCGCGACGGCGGTGGCGGCGCTGGCGATCCCCGGCATCGAATGATGCTCGGCCATCCAGAAGCGGTTGAAGCCAAGCCCCTCGACATGGCGCGCGAGGCTGAGTGACGCACGCAACGCATCGCCAACGTCGAGGCCATCG
>JBKJUB010000210.1:0-2969 GCA_046590765.1 Sphingomicrobium sp.
CATGGTTCAGCGCCTTGCGCTTCGACCGGATCGGGACCAGCTACCAGCCATGAACGACCTACGCCCCTTCCTGACCAGAGCGCTCGGCCAGCCGCCGGTGAATATCGCGCTTTACGAGCAAGCGCTGACCCACGGCAGCGCCAGCCGAACAACCTACGAACGGCTCGAATTCCTCGGTGACCGCGTGCTTGGCCTGGTCGTTGCCGAATGGCTGTACGAGCGATTTCCCGATGAGCCCGAAGGCCAGATGAGCCGCCGCTACAACGCTCTGGTCGCGCGCGAGACGTGCGCCGATGTCGGCCGCGAGCTCGGCGTCCCTGCCGAAATCCGGCTCGGCCGCCAAGCCCGCGAAGATCGCGCCACCGAATCCGACAATGTCATCGGCGATGTGATCGAGAGCCTGATCGGCGCGCTTTATTTCGACGGCGGCTACGATTCGGCCAAAAGCTTCATCCGGACCGCCTGGGCGTCATACCTCGATAGTCAGAATGGCGCCCCGGTCCATCCCAAATCGGCGCTTCAGGAGCTTGCGGCGGCGAAGAATTGGGGCGCGCCGACCTATGAAATCGTCAGCCGCTTCGGCAAGCATCATGCCCCCACCTTCCGCATCAAGGTCAGCATTCGCGGCGCTGGAGAGGCCGAGGCCGAGGGCCCGTCGAAACAGGATGCCGAAACCGCCGCCGCCACCGCATTGCTTGAATTGATCGGACCAAACGAAATCCGATCGTCCTGAGCTCAGGCCACGAATGTCCCCCGGACATCCGTACGTCCTGAGCTTGTCGAAGGACTGTCCTTGGCCTTCTGGACTTACATGCTGCACGTCAACGGCGGGAAGTTCTACGTCGGTCATACCGACGATCTGGGGCGACGAATGGCCCAGCACGAGGGCGGCCACCTGCCCGGCTTCACCCGCGATCATCTACCGGTCAAACTTGTATGGTCGCAGGAATTCTCTACGCGGCACGAAGCAAAGGATGCCGAAAAGCGCCTCAAGGGTTGGAGCCGAGCCAAGAAGCTCGCGTTGATTCGCGACGATTGGGCTCGCATTTCACAACTCGCGAAAAGCAAAGGCAGTCCTTTGACAAGCTCAGGACGGACGGATTTTGAAAGCTGAAGATACCCCCACCCAGCGCTGCGGAATCGTCGCCATATTGGGCGCACCCAATGCGGGCAAGTCGACTCTGGTCAACGCCTTGGTCGGGCAGAAGGTCGCGATCGTCAGCCCCAAGGCGCAGACCACCCGCGCCCGCCTGATGGGCATCGCCATCGCCGGCGAGACCCAGATGCTACTGGTCGACACGCCGGGCATCTTCACCCCCAACCGCCGGCTCGACCGGGCGATGGTCAAGGCCGCCTGGGAAGGTGCCGAGGATGCCGACCGGCTGGTGCTGGTGATCGACGCCGCCGCCAAGGTCGGTCCGCGCGTCGAGCAAGTGATCGAAGGCGTCGAGGCGCGCAGCGAGCCCAAGATTTTGGTCCTCAACAAAGTCGATATCGCCGACAAGGGCCAATTGCTCACCATCGCCCAGCGCCTCGCCGAGCGATTGAAGCCCGAGCAGATTTTCATGATCTCCTCGACCACTGGCGATGGGGTCGAAGATTTGAAGGCGCACCTCTCGGCCGCCATGCCCGCCGGCCCGTGGCACTTCCCCGACGACCAGTTGACCGACGCCACCGATCGCATGGTCGCCGCCGAGCTGACCCGCGAGCAACTCTACCTCCAGCTCCACGCCGAAGTGCCGTACTCGGCCGCGGTCGAGACCGAAAAATGGGAGGACCGCAAGGACGGTTCGACCGTCATCCACCAGCAAATCCTGATCGAACGCGACAGCCAGAAGGCGATCGTCGTCGGCAAGGGTGGCGCGCGGTTGAAAGCCATCGGCCAGGCGGCGCGCGAGGCAATCAGCGAGCATCTGGGGCGCAAGGTGCATCTGTTCCTGCACGTGAAGGTCAATCCCAAATGGGATGAAGACCGCGGCCTGTACGAGGATATCGGGCTGGATTGGGCGGATTAGAAATGCCGATCGGATCATTCATTGTCGAGCTGATAGTCGGAGCGGCGGCTGACCTAACAGCGATTGAAGCTGCCGAGCGCCTCAAGAACAAATTTGGATGGTTCGGCTGCTTATTGAGCGTGTTTTTGGCGATGGTTCTATTTGCTGGCTCAATTTGGGTGATCGTCGAATTAACGAGATAGCAGCTCTCCCACCCACTTCGGCACTTCCACCCCCGCCAACCCGAACCGCCGCTCGTCGAAGAAGATGCTCCCCTGGCTCGGCTCGAGATTGATTTCCAGCGTCGTCGCGCCGACGTATTTTGCGGTCTGGACGAACCCGGCCGCCGGATAGACCGCGCCCGAGGTGCCGATCGAAACGAACAGGTCGCACCCGCGTAGTGCGGTTTCGATCGCCTCCATTTCGTACGGCATCTCGCCGAACCAGACGATGTCGGGGCGGACTTGGCCTTCGGCATTACAGGACGGACATAAATTCCCGTTCGTCCTGAGCTTGTCGAAGGACTGCTTTTTACCCTTCTTCAGGAAGGACAGCCCTTCGACAGGCTCAGGGCGAACGGGGGTTGGGGACATCGCTCCCCTCCACGCAAAGCGCTCGTCACAACCCAGGCACCACCCGCCCAGCAACTCCCCATGCATGTGCACTAGCCGCTTGGCCCCCGCGCGCTCGTGCAGATCGTCGACATTCTGGGTCACGATCAGCAATTCGCCCGGCCACGCCGCATCGAGCCGCGCCAAGGCGACATGCGCAGCATTGGGCTCGACTTCGCGTAGGCGCGCCCGACGCGCATCGTAGAATTGATGAACCAGTGCCGGATCGCGCACATACGCCTCGGGCGTCGCGACATCCTCGACCCGGTGCCCCTCCCACAACCCATCGGCCGCACGGAACGTCGCCAGCCCGCTCTCCGCGCTGATCCCCGCGCCGGTCAGGATGACAATGTTGCGAACGCTG
>JBKJUB010000014.1:0-6974 GCA_046590765.1 Sphingomicrobium sp.
ATCTGGTCGGCGTGACGCGGATCGACGCCGAGGTTGAGCGAGACTTCGATCGTCTCGTCGAACTTGGCGGTGGCGAGGCTGCGGACCAGGGTGATCGCTTCGGCGACACCATAATTCTTGTTCGAATCGACCTTGCCGTCGAGCGCCTTCAATTTCTTGGTTAGCTTGGCCATGGTCTTAACCCTCCACTACCTGGAGGCCCATCGCGCGAGCGGAGCCTTCGATGATCCTGGTTGCGGCCTCAATGTCATTGGCATTGAGGTCCTTCATCTTCATCTCGGCGATCTCGGCGAGCTGCGAGCGCTTGATGTTGCCGGCGCTGATCTTGCCCGGTTCCTTCGAACCCGACTTCAATTTGGCGGCTTTCTTGATCAGGAAGCTCGCCGGCGGCGTCTTGGTGGTGAAGGAAAAGCTGCGGTCGGCGTAGACGGTGATCACGGTCGGGATCGGCATCGCCTTTTCCATCTCCTGCGTGGCGGCATTGAACGCCTTGCAGAATTCCATGATGTTGACCCCGCGCTGACCCAACGCCGGCCCGATCGGGGGCGACGGATTGGCAGCGCCCGCGGGCACCTGCAGCTTGATATATCCGGTAATTTTCTTGGCCATCGATCTCACTCTCGTTTGGCTTTGGAGGTGCAACAGCACCCAAAGCCGCAAGTTTAGCGGTTCAAGCGACAGCAAGCTGCCTCCCGCAATGGTTTTCCCTCAGCAATGCTGTGTGGAAGCCGAGGCCCCTAACCCAAGATGGCCGAAAAGGGAAGGGGCCAACCCGTCCCGCGCCTGCCCCACTGGCCGCGTCGGCGGTTTGGCGGATTTGCGCCGATTATGGCGGCTAAGTTGATGAAGTTGATGGTGTGACGGGGTGTTTCGCGGCGCGGCGCCGGTGCGGCTAGCAGGGTGGCGGAAACCCGCCAATTCTTGGCGATAAGTTGATGAACTTCGCAGTGGATAGGTGTTTCGGAAAGGCGCGGCACGGCGACGCGTGCAACCGGCCCGAAAGCCTCGCCGATCACTGGTGGTTGAACATTCATCGTTGAAGTCTCCGTCCGAGTCGTTGATTGTAACCCATCTGGTTGTCTGTAGGACAGCGATTTCTGGTTCTGCTAGCGCTCCCGCTTACCCCTGCGCCAACGCCGCCGCCATTGCGTCGCGCAAAGCGTCGTGGGTGAAGGGCTTGCGCAGGATCGGGCAGGTGACCCCCGAACTGGTGAGCGAATCGCTGTCCCAGTAACCGGTGATCAGCAGGCACGGCAGATCGGGATGGATCTCGTGCGCCCTGGCAATCACCTCGGCGCCACTGAGCCCGGGCATGGCGAAATCGACCAGCAGCAGGTCGGGCTTGCGGTTGGACAAAGCGGCCAGCGCGGTGCGGCCGTCGGCGACCGATTCGACGCGGTGGCCATCGGCCTCGACCATTTGCACCAACGTCTCGCGAACATCGGCATTGTCATCGACGATCAGCAGCTTGAGCGCTGCCTGCCGTTCGCTGGGGCGCGCACTGACGGGCGCTGCAGTGGCGATTGCCGTATCGGCGGCAATCGGCAGGATCATGCGCACCGTTGTGCCTTCACCGAGCATCGTGTCGATCTCGATATGCCCGCCCGACTGGCGCGCGACCTCGACCACCTGGGCAAGGCCGAGCCCGGTCCCCGCGCCCTGCGGCTTGGTGGTAAAAAATGGTTCCTGGGCATGGCGCAGCGTCGCGGCGTCCATCCCGCAGCCGTGGTCGGTGACCGAGACCGCGACGCAATGTTGCCCCCTGGCCTCAATCGCTTTGGCGCGGACCGTGACTGTGCCGCCGTCCGGCATCGAATCGCGGGCGTTGAGGATCAGGTTGAGCATCGCCAGTTCAAACTGGACCTTGTCGGTCGCGATCGGCGGGGTGCCGGGCTCGGCCGCGCAATCCAGTTCGTGGCGTCCCTCAAGCGACTGGCTAGCCAGCTGGCAGATATCCTCAAGTACATCCGGAATGTCGACGGCCTTGATCTCGAGCTTCTGGCGGCGGCTGAAGCTCAATAATTGCGAGGTCAGCGTGGCGGCGCGCTCGGCGCTTTCCAGCGCGCCCTTGGCAAAGCGCTTCTCGCGCGCGTCAAGATTAGGCGACTTGTTGAGGCGGTCGAGTGCGCCGACGATCGGGGTCAGCAAATTGTTGAAATCATGCGCCATCCCGCCGGTCAATTGGCCTAGCGCCTCGAGCTTCTGGGTCTCCTGGATGCGGCGGGTAAGCGTGCGCGTATCATCAATCTGGCGGCGCGCGACGAGGTACAGCAGCAAGGCAAGCATTATGCTCAGCAGCACCGCGATCCCGATCGCGATGCGGAAAGCCATCGCCGGATCGTCGATCCGCTGCGCCCTGAGCGCGACATGGGCCTTCCAGTCGGCAACGTCGGACGACGCGAAAGTCGTGTAATTCTTGACCCCTTCGAGGGTCGCCCCCGAATAATTGCCCTGCTTCGCGGTCAAGGCCGAGGCGCGCCGAAGATAAGGCGAGCCCTCGGTGGCAAAGCGCTTGGCGTCGTCAATCGAACGAGCAACGAACATGCCCTGCCGATCGGCCAGTGCAACAACCGCATATTGCTCGCGAGAGACAGGCAGGAGTCGCAGAAAGGTCGTGTTGGGGATGAACAGGTGCAGCGTCCGCGCCCGACCGCCACGATCAACCACCCCTCGGCTAACCACGACGCAATGGCAGCTGGGGGCCTTGACCAATGTTACGCGATACGCGCCAGAACCCAAGAATGGACCGGGGGCCAGGTCGGCCGTTGCCTCGGCAAACAAGCGCTGCCGCGATTGATTATCATCGAGAGCAGCCCCCGAAAAACGAGCGCTCGCTGCCAGCAGATCGCGAATTTGGCTCACCGCAGTTTGGGCATTGCCTGACCGGATTGCTTCATCGACCGCAAATGCTTTGCTCACCGCAAGCGCTTCGCTCAACACCGCATCCGACCGCGCCATCACCAACTGGGCGTCGGTATAGGCTTGACGCTGGAGCGCGCGCTGCCCGTTCTGCTGGTCGAACGCGTAGCGGAACGACATGAACAGGAAGAAAGGCAGGGCTGCGATCAACAGGAACAGCCACAATGATCGCCGGTCGTTATTCAAGGGCCTGCTTCTCCTCAGCCGACAGCGCTAGAAAGCTTGGGCCGCTCGCGCAAGCCGGTGTGGAGCAAAGCGACATGTGCATCGTTGGGCGGGAGCGCTAAGACAGTCGAAACGATCCGGGAATTTGAATGAGCGACACTATCCAGACGGCCGATCTGGCACTCGTTGCGGCGCGCAATGCGTTGCAGGATCATGACGTGTCGTTCCGGGCAATGGCCGATGTCCTGCCGTTGATCGTGTGGTCGACACTGCCCGACGGGCTCAACGATTATTACAATGCGCGGTGGTACGAATTCACCGGCGTCCCGTTCGGATCAACCGATGGCGAGGGGTGGAACAAAGTCTTCCATCCCGACGATCAGGCTCGTGCCTGGGAGCGGTGGGCACATTGCGTCGCAACCGGCGAGCCATATGAAATCGATTATCGTCTGCGCCACCATAGCGGCGAGTATCGCTGGACCATCGGCCGCGGGTTGCCGGTGCGCGATGGCGGTGGCAAGATTATCCGCTGGATTGGCAGCATCACTGACATCCACGCGACCAAAATAGTCGCCGAGCAGAATGAAATTCTGAGCCGCGAACTCAGCCACCGGATCAAGAATATCTTCGCGGTGATTGCCGGGCTGGTGTCGCTGTCGTCGCGGCAGGAGCCGGAGCATGAAAGTTTCGCCACCAAACTCAAGCAGCGTATTTCCGCGCTTGGCCGGGCGCATGAATTCGTCCGCCCCCACAGCGATGAATCGCGGCCCGGCGACCTGCCCGAGAGCCTGCACGGAATCATCCGGCAGATATTGGCGCCTTACCCGGCGCTAAGCGATTCCAAGATCATCATTTCGGGCGATGACCTTAAGGTCGACGATCGCGGTGCAACCCCGATCGCGCTGGTGATCCACGAACTTGCCACCAATGCCGCCAAATATGGTGCTCTGTCTGTGAGCGAAGGCCAAGTTGCGATCCGGACCGAGGCTGAGGGCAATGACGTGACGATAGCTTGGTGCGAAAGTGGCGGACCCGTGCTCGGCAGTGCGCCGATGCGTTCAGGCTTCGGGACCAAGCTGATGGAACTTAGTGTCGTCAATCAGCTGGGTGGGAGATTCGATCGAGAATGGCGTCCCGAGGGGCTTGCGGCGACCATCAACGTCGGCCGCAAGCGGATTGCGCGCTGAGGCTAGCCGAAGATTTTGAGTGCCGCCGGGGCTTCGGCGGGTTCGCCCTTGCGAACGCCGAGCGCGTAATTGACCGCGCATTTGACCGTCTCCGGGTCGGTCGGCTTGGTTAGCACGCCGATGGTGCCGGCAACGCCGTCGCCGAGTATGCGTGGATTGGCGGTCAGGAATAGCACGGTGACGCCCTTGTCACTCAGCAGCTTGCCGATTTGGGGGCCGGTGAGGCCGTCGCGGAGGTTGAGATCGACCAGTGCGAGATCGATTTTCTCACCGAAATATTCCTCGGCGGTGTTGAGGTCAGGCGCAATTCCGACCGGCTCAAAGCCTGAATCGAACAGGATCGATTCGAGTTCGAGCGCGACGAGCATTTCATCTTCGACAATGAGGATTTTGGGGGTCATCAGCCTTCAAATTTCGCGTAAAAAGGTAGAAATAAAACATCGAAATGCCCGTCCGGTTCCCGAAAAAGCGACTCCCAGGGGTAAATTAGTTCGTTAATGCAACTCGATCCGAACCTTCTCGTTAAGCGGTGATGTTGAGCGTCCCGCAAGATCAAAATCACCCGCTGGCCAGGAAATTTGCCGAGTTTGTCGGTGAACCGGGTTTCCCCTGCGTGGGCGCCAAGGCCGCCCTCAATCGCGACGGCATGCGGTTCGTCGTAGCGCGCGATTTCCGCTCCGGCTGGGACGATCTGCGGATCATGCCCGGCCTGCTCGACCTCGCCAGATCCTATCGCGCGGACCCGGTGCCGTTCCAGTCGATGGTGGTGATCTTCGAAAGCGGTGCCCCGTCCGGAGAAGCCGAATTCGAGGCAGGGTTATGGGCCCGCCTGCAATCGCTCAGCGACAAGGACGAATGGCTCGGCCAGCCTGCCGACCCGCGCGTCAAGCATGACCCCGAGGACCCGCATTTTGCGATGAGCTTCGGCGGCGAGGCATTCTTCGTGATCGGTCTTCATCCACAATCGAGCCGCCCCGCGCGGCGGTTCGAGAAGCCAGCGATGGTGTTCAATCTGCACGACCAGTTCGAGCGGCTTCGCGCCGCAGGGCGCTACGACAAATTGCGCGGCACGATCCTCGATCGCGATGTCCGGCTGGCGGGGACGATCAACCCAATGATCGCCAAGCATGGTACCGTCAGCGCGGCGCGGCAATATAGCGGGCGCGCGGTGTCCGATGGGTGGAAATGCCCGTTCAGCGGCCGATCGGACAAGCAAGATGCCGCATGAGATCGCGCCCCGCAGCGGGGTCGCCTTCGCGCTCGATGCCGGCCAGCGACTGGCGGTGATCGATCCGCTCGGCGGGCAGGTTGCCGATTTGCTAGCGTTCAACCGCGATGATGTCGGCGAAGTGATCAGCGCGGGGCGGACGATCGATTATGCCAGCCGCATTTATCTGACCAAGGGCGATCCGCTTTACTCCAACCGCTCGAACGTGATGCTCGATATCGTCGAGGATGACGTCGGGCGACACGATTTCCTGCTTACCCCGTGCAGCAAGGAAATGTTCCGGATCATCTATGGCGACAGCGATCCGCATCGCGGATGCTTCGGCAATCTGGCGACCGCGCTGGCGCCTTATGGCGTCACCGAAGACATGATCCCAACCGCGTTCAACTGCTTCATGAACGTGCCGGTCGATGGCCAAACGGGCGAGATCAAGGTTCTCCCGCCGCTGAGCAAGGCGGGCGACCGGATTGTGTTCGAGGCGAGGATGAACCTTGTAATCGGGCTGACCGCTTGCTCGGCACTGCAATCGAATGGCGGATCGTTCAAGCCGATCCACTGGGAAATTGCATGACCACCGTCGCGCTTGCGCGGCCGCTGCCGATTGCCTTGCCCGCAGCGCCGTGGGCACGGATGCGGGTGGCGATCATCTATCGCTGGCGGCTCGGGCGCTGGCCCGACCTCGACGCGCCAGCGCGCTTTACCGAATGGGTCCAGTGGCGCAAGCTTTACGACCGTCGGCACAGCCTCGCTTTACTGACCGACAAGGCGCATTCCAAGGCAATCGCCGAGGTGCGGCTGGGCAGCGCGCTATCAATCCCGACCTTGTGGCTTGGAGAACGACTCCCCGAGATCGCGCCATGGCCGACGCCGTTCATCGTCAAGGCCAATCATGGCTGCGGCCAGTTTGTCGTGGTTCGCAGCGGCGCCGATTATGCCAAAGCCAAAGCCAAAGCGCCGGGTTGGATCAAGCGCGCCTATGGCGGCTTACTCGACGAATGGCATTATGGCGCCGCGCGGCGGCTGGTGCTGGTCGAACCTTTTATTGGCGGGGCTAAGCTGCCGCTGGATTATAAGGTTTATGTATTCGGCGGGCGGGCACAAGTGGTGCAGGTCCACGCGGGGCGCGGTGCCAAGCATCGCTGGACCCAGTTCGATCGCGACTGGCAGCCGCTGTCCGACGATCCGATCGCTGCGAAAGCGCCTGATTGTCTGTCGCAGATGCTCGCGGCCGCCGAAGCGATGGCCGGCGACGAGGCGTTTTTGCGGGTCGATTTTTATTGCGAGAATGGCGCGCTTAAATTTGGCGAATATGCGCTTTATCCGGGGTCGGGGCTCGACCCGTTCACGCCCGATACGCTCGATCTGGAATTGGGCGCCTTATGGTCGCGCGCCGGCTGAGCGGGCGAGCATTTCACCCATTTTCTGGTGGACCAGATTGATTGCTTTCATCGGTCGGATCATGACCTTGAAGGCCG
>JBKJUB010000125.1:0-4419 GCA_046590765.1 Sphingomicrobium sp.
CCAACAAGCGGGAAATCCTGGCCGACGACAAACTGAAGAAGGTTTTCGGCAAGGATAGCTGCACGATGTTCGAGATGAACAAGCATCTGTCGAACCATCTGAAATAAGCCGCGGCCAAGCGCCAGAGCGATCGGGGTCCGCGCCACTGGCGCGGGCCCTTTTTCATGTTTGTAGCAAGTTTGGGTGCGGTGCAGCGACTCGAAAGCGCGGATCAGGCGGCGGGGAAGGCGTTGGCGCCGAACCCGCGGCGGACTTTGTCCAACGGCTCGCTGGTGACCGGATAGCCAAGGCCATCTGGGATGCGCAGGTGCGGGACGCCATCGATGTCCTCGACCCACGGGGTGATGGTGTCGACCCGGTGGGCGAGGGCGTTGGCGCGGGCCTCGGCGACGGTGGCGAACTGGGCCAGCCGCTCGAGGTTGCGGATCGTGGGGAAAATAGCGGTGGCGTGGCCCGCGGCGATGCGGTCGAGCAGGGCGGCCGCGCCGATCCAGATCACCGCTTCGCATTCGCCGGGCTGGGGCGCGGGGGTCCACTCGCCCGCCGGGGCCCGGGCGATGAAGAACAAGGTGTCGAAGATCCGCGTCTGGTGAAAAGCGGGCTTCCACCGCGCGAACGGGGTCAATTGGTCGAGATCGAGCGCGAGATCGTAATCGTCGAGCAAATCGGCGAACGCGCCGCCGTCGTGGAGCGCCTTGGCGAGGGTTGCGGTCAGCGCGGGGCCGGGGGTCGGCGCAAGGCCGACGGCGACCGAGCTCTCCTCGATCGTCTCGCGGATCGCGGCGATGCGCGCGGCGGCGTGGCGCTGATCGTGGGTGGCGGCAGCGGCCTCATCGGCGTCGTCGATCCGTCCGCCCGGAAACACCATCGCCCCGCCAGCAAACGCCAGTTTCGCCGCTCGCTCGACCATCAATACGTCAGGCGGTGCCCCAACCCGGTCGCGCATGACGATGAGGGTTGCTGCAGGAATGGCGGGGTCGGTCATTGCGTCGGACTAGGGCAGGCGGGGTCGAAGGAAAAGCCGAAGACGAGGGAAGCGCATTTAATGTCTGCCTTCGACTGCTACGGACGACGTGTGTTTGCATCCGAGACGCGATCCTCCTCGTAACTCGTTGCAAGCGGGTCAGCAGGGGGTTGTCTTGAAACGGTTGCATTCCGAGGATCCGCGCGCTCGCCGGATCCTGCTCAGTAAAATGGCTATATTGGTCACGTCCGATGGCAACCAGCTGGACGTCGTCGTGACCGACATTTCCGCCGGGGGGTTTCGGTTGCGGGCCGAGGAAACCCTTTACGATGGAGAGAATATCGTGGTTGGCGAGCCTGTGATCGTGCGACTGGAGCGCCGAGATGACGTCCAGGCCGAAATTGTCTGGGCGCAAGGGTGCGAAGCGGGCTGTGTGTTCTTGGAACCATCCAATTCGAAGCCGTAACCGACGATTTACCACGAGCGTGACGGCTCAGAACCCGTAACTCATGGTCACCACCAACCGCCTCCCCGGCATCCGATAAAATTGCGCGTCGCCGAGTTCGCTTTCGGTGACGGCGTCGCGACGGTTGGTGAGGTTCTCGCCTTCGAGGAATGCGCCCCAGCCGCTCGCGAATTTCCAGCCGACGCGGGCGTCAATCGCGGCGTAGGCGCGGGCGGTGACAGTGTTGCCTTTGTTGAGGAAGCGGCTGCCGACATAGCGCAGGGCGGCAGATGCTTGCGGGCCGGTCGCGGGGGCGTAGGTCGCGACCGCGCTGGCGAGATATTTGGGCGACAGCTCGAGGCGATTGCCGGCGAGCTGCTGGATGCTGTCGTCGGGGCGCAGGCGCGCGTAATCGGTAAATTTGGCTAGATGGTACGCGGCCGATCCGAACAGGGTCAGGTCGGGCATTGGCGACCAGCGGATCTCACCCTCGACCCCGCGAAAGCGCTCGCGCCCGGCATTGGCGAGGCTCGGCAGGCCGCCGACATTCTCGCGGATGACGAGGTTGTTGAAGCGGGTGTCGAAGTAGCTCAGTTCAGCGGTCAGGCGCGATCCGTGCGCGGCATTGAACCCGGCTTCCCAGCCATGCGCGGTTTCGGGCTTTAGGATGTCGCTTTCGGCCTCGGGGCCAAAGTCGATCGCGGCGGGTTTGTAGGTGTCGCGATAGTCGGCGAAGGCGGTGATGCTGGCGTCGCCCGACCGCCAGACGCGGTAGCTGGCGCCGAGCGACCCGGCGAGGCGGGTCTTGTCGAGGCTGGTGCAATCGGACGCGGGCGGGACGATGCCGCCTTCGGCTTCCCCGCCGCAGCGGCGTTCGGAGCTGTGGTTGAGACGCAGGCCGGCGAGCAGGGTGAGCGCATCGATCGGGCGGACAATCGCCTGGGCATAGAGCCCGGCGAAGCTGCGGCGATCGGTCAGCGCGGTGGATTTGTCGGTGGTGAGATAGTGCGAGTTGGGTGGGTTGGCGCCATCGGGGGCGATGAAATATTCGAAGTTCGCGCTGTGCTGGCGGCCTTTGCCATAGAGCCAGTCGGCGCCGAGGACCCAGTCGAACCGCGCGCTTTGGTGCGAGAGGTGGGTGTCGGCGTAGAGGTCGGTGAGGCGGACTTTCTGGCGAAAGCCGTCGGCGTTCGGTTCCTCGCCGCTGGTGTCGAAACCAGCGCGCAGATAACCCCTGGTGTTGCGGGCGTTGGTCCGCGCCAGCGAGAAGGTGGTCGACCAGTCGATCCTGCCCAACTTGGTGTCGTAGCCAATGATGCCCTGCAGCCGGTCCTGGTCGGCGCGGGCGTCGCTGGGGTTGATATTGGAGTCGAGCGGGAGGCGGGGGGTGAGGCCTGCGCCCTCCCGCGGATGGGGGCTGTAGGGGGTCTGGCGGAGAATGGTGGCGTCGAGATCGACATGGAGCCGCCCGGCGCCGACATCGGTCGCGGAGCGGTACAGCAGATGGCCGCGATCGAACTTCCCGCGATCCTGCGAGAATTTGCGGGTCTCGAGGCTGCCGAGCAGCGACTGGCCGATGGTGCCGGTGGACAGGCTGGTGGCGAAGGCGCCGCGCGCGCTCCTGCGAGTGCCGGCCTGGAGCATCGCGCGGGTCGGTTGCTCGCCTGCATCTGGGCGGATGACGTGGATTACCCCGACGAAGCTGGTCGCGCCGAAGGTCACCGGGGCAGCGCCGCGAAGCACTTCGATGCGGTCGACGTCGATCAGGTCGAGCGTGGCAGTCTGCGGGTTGAATGCACCGCCATAGGGCACGTCGTCGACGACGAGCAGGTAGGCGTCGAGCTCGGCGAGGCCCTGCGCGGCGACGACGCTGCTGGCCGGGCCGCCATCGCTTCCGGGGAGGACTTCGACGCCCGATGCCGGGCTGAGCGCGGCCCGCAGGTCGGTTGCGCCGCGTGCGCGGAGGTCGTCGCCGCGGATCAGGGTCTCGGCGGCGGGGACCGAAGTCTCGGGCTCGGGCGTGCGAGTGTAGGTAATGATGATCGGGGATTCGGCAGGCCGCGGCGTTGCAACCGGCGCGGCACTGCTCATCAACGCAATCAGACTAGTCAGCATGGAAATCCCCCTGCGGGTTCAATCCGATGCTTCGCCGCAAAAATGAAGTGGGTGATCGACGAACGGCGGAGGATCGACCAACGGCGGAAACGAAAAAGGCCGGCGCCGCGAGCGGCACCGGCCTTTCGTGATCGAACCGTCCAAGGACGGCTCGATATGCAGTTACATCGCGTTGACGGCCTTGTTGCCCTGACCCTCGGTCATGCCACCGGCAGCGACATTGTCGGCGACATTGTCGCCCTTGTCGCGGAGCGCATCGGCCTGGTTCTCGAGCGTGTCTTCGGTGCCGCCGCTGGCATTGTCGGCAGCTTCTTCGAGGTTGTCGGCAGTGTTTTCGACATTGGCTTCGATGTTGTCGGCCGCAACTTCATTGGCGGTCTTGTTGCAGGCGGCGAGCGACAGAGCGGCAACGCCGGCCAGCAGCAAATATGACTTCTTCATGCTTATTCCCCTTGTTGGTCACGACGGCGGTGTCGCGTCTTTGGTAAGACAGGTTTCAACGCGACCGCGTGCGAAACGGTTCCCCAATCGCCGGGCGAATGTCAATTGCTTGAAGATTGGGCGCGAACACCGTATCTTGGCGGCGCCAGCTTGCTGGCTATGTCGGTAGAGTATTTGGTGGAATAGGCATTTCGGACCCGGGGGGCAGTACCCCGGCGCCTCCACCATCAGCCCCCGGATCCGGGTGTTGCTGATGGGGGCGAAATAGGATCGACGAGTGCAGTAAAGGCCAGGTTGCCGATCGGTATGAGACCACCGCAAAGGCTCGTTCACACAAGTGCCAACGATAATCAGGCTCTTGCGATTGCCGCGTAACTAAGGGCCTAACGGTCAGTAGTTACTAGGACAAAAGCGCGGTCGGACCCCGCCGGGCAACAGAAGGGGATTCCAGCGG
>JBKJUB010000005.1:0-7482 GCA_046590765.1 Sphingomicrobium sp.
GTCCTTCCAGCCGGGCCAGCGCGGCGGCCGGGGCGGCCAGCGCGGCGGCCGCCTCCGGCGTGATCTGCTGCACCGTGATCGCCTTCATGAAGGTGAGCGTGGAAACGCCGCCAGTGAAGCGCGCCGCGCCGTCCGTCGGAAGCACATGGCTCGACCCGGCCAGATAGTCGCCGAAGCTTTCCGCCGCATGGTGGCCGACGAAGATTGCGCCGACGTTGCGGATCGCGGGGACGATTCCTGCGGCGTCGTCGCAGGCGAGCGACAGATGTTCGGGCGCATAAGCATTGGCGATCGCCACCGCCTCGTCGAGATCAGCGCACAGGATGAACCGCGCGGGGGCGAAATTGCCGCCCATCGCCGCCGACTGACGTTCGAAAGCCAGCGCGACCGCCTCAATCAGCGCCGCCGATGGCGACACCAGCAGCACCTGCGCCTCCGCGTCATGCTCGGCCTGGCTGAGCAAGTCGGCGGCGACCGTTGCCGGGTTCGCGCCGTCGTCGGCGATGACCAGCAATTCGCTCGGGCCCGCGGGAAGGTCGATGCCGGGACCACCGGTGCGCGCGGCGACGATCGACTTGGCGGTCGAGACCCAGGCGTTTCCGGGGCCGCAGATCCGGTCGACCGCAGGGATATCGCCAGCGCCAAACGCCAACGCGGCAATCGCCTGCGCGCCACCGACGTCCCAGATCGTGTCGATCCCTGCGAGTTCTGCGGCGAGTGCAATCGCCGGATCAAGCCCGCCATCGGGGCGCGGCGGGGTGACCACTACCAGCTCGCGGACCCCCGCGACCCGCGCCGGGATCGCCAGCATTAGCAGCGTCGAAAACAGCGGCGCTTTTCCCCCCGGCACATACAGGCCGGCGCGGTCGAGTGGGCGCCATTGCTTGGCGACGCGAAGCCCCGGCGCGGTCGTTACCTCGATGTCGCGCGGGCGGGTTTCGCGGTGAAACGTTTCAATGTTGCGCGCGGCCAGCTTCATTGCGTCCTGCGCTTCGGTCGGCAGCGAGCGGCGCGCTTCCTGAGCGAAAGGTGCGACCGCAATCCTGCGAGGCGCACGCCCGTCGATCCGCAAGGCCTGCTCGGCGAGCGCGTCCCAACCGCCCACTCTGACATCGTCAACGATCGCTGCCACCGCATCGCGCAGCGCGGAATCGTCGCGGCCGCTCGGTCGAGCCAGCGCGGCCGCACGGGCACTCGGATCAGACCAGTCAAAGCACATCACAGCATCATCTTTTCGATCGGCATGACGAGTATGGCCGAGGCCCCCGCTGCCTTCAATCGCTCGAGCGTTTCCCAGAACACCGATTCCTGGCACACCGCCTGGACCGCGACATGCCCCGGCCGCCCAATCAGCGGGACCACCGTCGGGGCCTCGGCGCCGGGCAGGATTGCAGTGATTGCGGCAAGCGCCGATTCGGGCGCGTTGAGGACGATATATTTGCTCTCGGCGGTGGCGATCACGCCGTCGATCCGAGTCAGCAGCGCGTCGGCCTTGGCGCGATGCGGACTATCGATCGGCTTGAGAGTCCGCACCAGCACCGCCTCGCTTTCGAACACGTCGGCGACCGGGGTGAGGCCATTGGCTTCGAGCGTTGCGCCGGTTGAGACGAGATCGCAGACGAACCCCGCGATCCCCAGACGCGGCGCCAGCTCGACCGCACCGCGCATGGTGACGATGTCGGCGCCAAGGCCGTTTTGATCGAGGAAACGGGCGAGCAGCCGGGGGTAGCTGGTCGCGATCCGCTGTCCGTTCAGCATCGCCAGCTCGAAGCCCTTGAGCGCATCGGGCGCGGCGATCTTGAGACTGCAGCGACCGAACCCGAGCCGCGCGACCTCCTCGATCCGCGGTTCGGGCAGCCCGAGCGTATATTCCTCGAGCACATTCTGCCCGACGATCCCGAGTTCGCACACGCCGTCGGCGACGAACGTCGGGATATCGTCGTCGCGGACGAACATCAGGTCGAGCGGGAAATTTTCCGCGCGCGCCGAGAGGTGGTTCTTGCCGCTCTCGCTCAGCCGCAGCCCGGCGTCCTTGAGCAATTGGCGCGATCGATCAGACAATCGGCCCGACTTTTGCACCGCCATGTGCAGGCGGTCGCGAGCGAGATTCATGACGGGCCCTTCGCGCGATCGAGGAGCAGGCGATAGCCGCTATTGGACTCTTGGCGGAGAAAACGCGCGACGCGGACGATCGTGGTGGTGCTGACCCCGGTTGCGTCGTGAATCTCGCGATAGGTCAGCGCGCCCGAGTCGAGCAGCCGCGCGACCTGCCAGCGCTCGGCGAGACTGTGGATCTCCGCCGGGGTGCACAGGTCAGCGAGAAACGCCCTTGCGCTGTCCTGATCGTCGAGCTGAACGAGCGCGTCGGCAAGATCATCGGCAAGCGCCGCGCGTGCATCTGAAAGGGTCTGCCTGGGAGTCATAGTTGTTCCAACGTGCTAAAACGATGAAACAAGCCACTATCGTGAATTGGAAGGCTGAGCAAGGGTGGAAACGCCGAAAGGTTTAATTCAAAAAGGCTATGGCCGGGCAAGCCTTGTTCGGGGTCAGCGGCCGCGGAGTGCGATGGGCGGCGGCGCACCTCTGATCATTACCGACGTGGGTTTTATCTCGTGGCTCGGCCCAGATTTCCGGCATTCTCGCACCTATCAGGAATTGGAGCGGATTCCCTTCACCCGCTGAGGCGACCTTCCGCCGTCCGGGATACAGATTTTCGTGGAACGCTCGGCGCAGCCGAGGCGACGCGGAGCGCCGGATGGCCTTTCGTCGGGCTTTCTGCCACCCCTTCCGGTTGACAGCGCTACCCGCTCCAGCCATTGGCCCGCTGCCCACCGTGGAGAGGTGGCCGAGTGGTTAAAGGCAGCAGACTGTAAATCTGCCCGCGCAAGCGTACGCTGGTTCGAATCCAGCCCTCTCCACCAGTTTTGCGGTGATCCCGGACAGACGGGTCCATATCGGACTTGTTAAACTCCGGATAACTCGCTTTCCGTTACGTTAACTGACAATTATTGAGACTTGCCCCGTTTCGGTTAGACTGCCCCGATTCGCGGGGGGAGTCCGGACATGCTAGCGATTACAACGGCAGGACAGGTGCGGTACGTGGCGTCGAACAAAAAGAGCTTGGATGGAAGGGCATCAACGGGCGCAAGTCCGGTGTCGCGACTGACCCCGGGCCAGCTCGATTGCCTGCGGCTGGTCGACCAGCACCTTTCGTCCAAGGAAATCGCGGTCGAGCTCGGTATTTCCTCGCACACCGTCGACCAGCGCATTCGCGGGGCGCTGCAAACGCTCGGGGTCGAACGCCGCTCGCAGGCCGCGCGCCTGGTTGCCGGCGAACACGGACCATATCAACGATTGATACATCAAACGCCGCACATTGAGGGTTCCTCCGAACCCGCGCAATTCGATGCGGCGGTCGGTTATCAGATTCGGCACGCTGACCGTGCAGGGAAGGCTGGTGGCTCCGGTTTCAATACCGAGCAGAAGCCGGGGTCGAACTGGTCTTCCCTGCCTTTGCCGTTCGCTACGAGGAGTCACCCCAGGAATCAGTTGAGCGTCGGCCAACGGCTGCTCTGGATCGTCCTGATCGCGATTGGCGCAACGTTTGCGGCGGGTATGTACCTTGCCGGACTCGAAAGCCTCTCCAGGATGATGGGCCGCTAAGGCAAACGTATTTCAGCACTCCTGACAACCACAACCGGCGCGCATCGCGCGTCCGGCAAGGAGCAGTAATGCGCAAACACATCATCGAAACCGCCGCGTTGGACGTCGCCACCCAGATCCGTACCGTTGAAGATTGCATTGAGGACGCGCTGGCCGAAATCGCCGATTTGCAATCCAAGATGATCCGCGCCCGGGCCGCCGCCGGTATCGCCACGTCGACCGGCCATGCCGCGTTCGAGCAGCTGGCAAACGCGCTCCAGGCATTGGTCACCGCGCGCGGTGGAATGGCCAATTGCCACAGCGCATTGGTCGAAGCTCGGCAGTTCATCCCCGGACTTCGCACCGTTTCGTGGGGCGATGCCGAGGAATGTCCGAAGGTCGCTCAAGCCGACCTGCGTATCGTCGCGTAGCAGGCTTTGACCGGGCCGCAGCAATGTGGTCCGGTCGCCACCAGATGATCTCACGATTTTACATTTTCTGGGCAATTCTCCTGCTTAGCTGTGGCTACGCCATGTGGCGTGGGCGATCCGACGAGCGAATCGTCGCGGCGGTTTGTTTGCTCGCAACGTTCACCACTCGGTTCGCCATCTCGCCCATCCAGGTGCGCTATACCTCGGTCGAGGGCGGCTTGCTGATGATCGACTTGCTCGTCCTGCTTGCATTCATCTCGATCGCGCTCAAGTCGCATCGGTTCTGGCCGTTGTGGGTTGCCGGCCTGCAGCTGACCGTCTGCGTCTCGCATGTGATCAAGTTCGCGGACATCGACCTGGTACCGCGGGCATATGCCGCCGCCGCCGCATTGTGGAGTTATCCAATCCTGCTGGTCCTCGCAATCGGCACCTGGCGGAGCAATCGAAGCGGTAAAGAGGACCCCCATTTCTCGCTGCCCTAGCGCGGCACTGCGGTTGCGCTAAAGCGGGGTCATGGCCTTGCCTTCCCTCACCGCCGGTGCGCTGATCGAGGCGCTCGATGAGCCTGCGCTGATTGTCGGCGGCGGGCGGACGATTGCCGCCAACAAAGCCGCCCGCGCCTTGCTTGGCGAGAATATCCTTGATCGCGACATTCGCCTCGCGATCCGCCACCCGCAGGCGCTCGGCGCCATCATTGCCGGACGCGCCGCCGACCTTGCCGTCGTCGGCCTGGGCAGTGCCGAGCGGCCGTGGCACCTTTCGGTCAGGCCGATCGCGCGCGGCCAGACGGTGGTTCGGTTGACCGACCGCTCAAGCGCGATTGCCGCCGAGCGCATGCGGGTCGATTTCGTCGCCAATGCCAGCCACGAACTACGCACCCCGCTGGCGACCATTTCGGGCTTTGCCGAAACGCTGGCCGAGGACGAGCCGATCAACGACGGCTCGCGGCGCAAGTTTGGCGCGACGATCCATACCGAAGCGGCGCGGATGCTGAGGATCATCGAAGATTTGATGGGCCTGTCGCGGATCGAGGCCGACCGCTTTGTCGCCCCGCGCGAACGGGTCGACCTGACCGCCGTCGCCCGCACCGCAGCGCAACAGGCAGCGGCGCTCGCCGAGCAGCGCGGATGCTTGATCGAGCTTGTCGCCGATGGCGAACTGACCGTCATTGGCGACCATGCCCAATTGCTTCAGGTGGCAGACAACCTCATTTCCAATGCCATCCGTTACGGCTGTAGTCCGAAGGCGCCGCAGGTTCGCGTCGAAGTCGCCGCCGACGGCCACCGCGCAATGCTTCGCATCACCGATCACGGCGACGGCATCGCCGCTGCCCACCTCCCCCGCCTGACCGAACGATTCTATCGCGTCGATCCGGCGCGCAGCCGCGACTCGGGCGGCACCGGACTCGGCCTCGCCATCGTCAAGCATATCGTCGAGCGTCATCGCGGAACGCTCGACATCCGCAGCCAGCCGGGTGCCGGGACGATCGTCGAGGTCAGGCTCCCGCTCACCCGCTGAACCGGGTCGGTGTCACGAAACTGTAACACAGGCGTCACACAGGCACCGGGACATCGGCCCTAAGCGCGCAATCGACCCGGGCTCAGGCCCTTCAAGTGAAAAGGTGATTTCAGATGAATAAGTCGATTGCGCTCCTTCCCCTCGTTGCGCTGGTTGCCGCATGCGGCGGGAACGGATCGGGCGGGAATGCCTCTGGTGGCCAGATCAAGGTGGTCGGTTCGTCGACCGTCTATCCGTTCACCACCGCAATCGCCGAGGAATTCCAGCGCGCCAATCCGGGCATGAGCGTGATCGTCGAATCGACCGGCACGGGTGCTGGCATGAAATTATTCTGCGAAGGCGTCGGTGATAAATTCCCCGACATGGTCAACGCGTCGCGCGCGATGAAAGCGAGCGAATATGAGGCTTGCGCGAAGAATGGCGCCAAGTCGGTCATCGAAGTGCCGATCGGGATCGACGGCCTGACTTTCATCGAGGGCAAGGACGGCCCCGGCCTCAACCTGACCGTCGCCGACATTTACAAGGCGCTCGCCGCTAACCCGTATGGCAAGGGACCGAACACCGCCAAGACCTGGAAGGACGTCAATCCGTCGCTCCCGGCGATCAAGATCCGCGTTCTCGGGCCGCCGCCGACCTCAGGCACGCGCGACAGCCTCGCCGATTTGATCCTTGAAAAGGGTTGCGACAGCGATCCGGCGATGAAGGAATTGAAGAAGGCCGACGACAATAAACACAAGGATATCTGCACCAAGGTTCGCGAAGACGGCGCCTTTGTCGAAGCTGGCGAAAATGACAATCTGCTAGTCCAGAAAGTTACCGCCGACCCTGGCACGCTCGGCGTGCTTGGTTTCTCCTATCTCGAGCAGAATCTCGACAAGGTGAAGCCGGTCAGCCTTGCCGGTGTCGCGCCGACCGAGACCACCATCGCCGACCTGAGCTATCCGGGCAGCCGCAAGCTCTATGTCTACGTCAAGGGCGAGCATCTTGCCGCCAAGCCGGCGATGAAGCAGTTCATCGCCGCTTATGCGACGGCGTGGGGCAAGGGTGGAAATCTTGAGAAGCGCGGCCTCGTACCGTTCGCCGCAGCCGATGCCGAAGGTGCCAATGCTCAGGCATCTGCGCTCAAGCCGCTCGATCCGGCCGGCCTCAAGTAAACTGGATCGGCGGGCGCCATGACGCTCACTATGGCGCTCGCCGCCGTCCTGTTGATTGCCGCTGCTGCGGGGTTCCTGGCGTATCGCCGGGCCCGTAGCTTGCGCGGTGCTGGCGGCCGGCTCAACAGCCTGCCGATCTACCATGCTTCCTACGCCGCCATGTGGGCAGCGCTTCCGGCGCTGCTGATTGTTGCGCTCTACACCCCGGTTGAAAGCCGACTGGTCGACAAGGCTGTGCTGTCGAGTCCCGAGGGTCGCACCCTTCCCGCGTTCGCAATGCAGCGCGACACCATCCTCAGCGAAGCGCGCGAGATCGCTCACGGTGATCGGGAGGTCGGGTTCAACCCCGAGTCGACCGCGCTCGTGCCGCGGATCCGCGACGCCGAGGGCCGTTATGGCGCGCTTGGCAGTGGGATCGCGATCCTTGCCGCGCTGGCCGGTGCAGGGATTGCGCTGCGCCGCGTCGGGCTTGATTTCCGCGCCCGCGCCGGGGTCGAACGCTGGATACTCGGGCTGCTTGTCGGCGCGTCGCTGATCGCGATCCTGACCACGCTCGGGATCGTCCTGTCCTTGCTGTTCGAGAGCATTCGCTTCTTCGGCATGGTCAGCCCGACCGAATTCTTGTTCGGCACCACTTGGAGCCCGCAGACCGCGCTCCGCGCCGACCAGGCCGGATCGTCGGGCGCCTTCGGATCGGTGCCTCTATTCTGGGGCACCGCGTTCATCGGCGCGATCAT
>JBKJUB010000049.1:0-2576 GCA_046590765.1 Sphingomicrobium sp.
GCCATTCAGCTAGGCCATACCGAGCAATTGCTTGAGCCCGATCCAGATCCGCCCGAAGAAGCCCGCCGGCTCGACGCTCTCGGCAGCGACCAACGGCATCACCTGCTCGCCCGAATCGGCGGTAGTGACGATCAAGTCAGCGACATGGTCGCCCTTTTTGAAGCCGGCCTTGAGCGGGCCCTGGTAACGGATTTTGGTCGAGGTGACCTTCGACAATATCCCCGCTGGCATGGTGATCGAAAGATTCTGCGGGGCGACGAGGCCGACCTCGCTGTCGCTGCCCATCTGGACTCTGGCGGTGCCGACGGTGGCGCCCGCCGTGTACAGCGGCTTGGTCTGCCAGGCGTTGAAGCCCCACTCCATCAGCCGAACCGATTCCGCAATGCGGTTGGTGTAACTGTCGATGCCGGCGACAACCATGATCAAGCGGCGGCCATTCTGTGTCGCTGATCCGGTGAAACCATAGCCGGCCTCGTCTGTATGGCCGGTCTTCAGACCATCGGCGCCGACGACCTTGCCGAGCAAGGGGTTGCGGTTGGCTTGGGTAATAGCTGCGCCGCTACCCAGTGTCTTGCCCCAGGTATAGCTCGTCTGCCCATAGAATTGCTTGTAGAGCTTGGGATGGCCCTCGATCTCGGCCCGGGCCAAGGTCGCAAGGTCGCGTGCGGTGACATAGGTCACGCCTTCATCGGGCCAGCCGTTGGAGTTGCCGAAGTGGCTATTGGTCAGGCCGAGCCTTTTGGCATTGTCATTCATCACATTGGCGAAGGCTTCCTCGGTCCCGGCGATGCATTCGGCGAGGACGACGGAGGCGTCATTGCCCGACAGCGTGACGATGCCGTGCAGCAGATCCTCGACCGTCGGCTGCTCGCCAACACCAAGGAACATCGTCGAACCGGCCGCGGGGCCATGCCATTTCTGCCAAGTCTCGGTCCGCACCGGGCACTTCTTGGTCAGCGCAAGCTCACCCTTGTCGATCAATTCGAAGGCGACGTTGGTGGTCATCATCTTGGCCATCGACGCCGGCGGCATTCGCTGGTCCGCATTCTTGTCGAGCAACACTGCGCCCGAGCTAAGGTCGAGCAGGAAGGCGACCCGTGCGCTAGTGTCGAACGGCGGCGCTTTGGCGGGGGCGGCGCTGGCGATCAGCGCGAGGGAGACGGTCGACAGCAGGAACGGACGGATCATGGAACGGGCGACTCCGGGTGAATGGGCTTGGCTGACCTCTATCCCCCCCGCCCGGCCTTGTCAGCGGCCAATGATGCGGTCCGCCAGCACACCGACCGACAGCGCATAGAAATTGGAGCAATTATATTTGAGGATCGCCTTGTAATTGCCGGTCAGCAAATAAGCGGTGTCGTAAATGCCGTCGGGTTCAAACAGATAGGCGACCTCATCGTCGCGCAAGGTCCGGCTGACCGGCGTAACACCCATCATCCGCCATTCGCGCATCGTCAGCGGGCGGCTGTGACGGGCATGAACCCGCGGGCAATTCGGCGCCGTCGTGAGATTGCGAACCGACGCGCGGTCGAAGTTGGTCGGGACCCGAACCGGGATCGCCCACGGCGTGTTGGCCCTCCACCCCGCTTCGCGGAGGAAATTGGCGATCGAGCTCAAGCCGTCCATTTCGCTGCCCCAGATGTCGGCGCGGCCATCGCCATCGCCATCGGCGCGAAGCCGAAGCACCGCAGTCGGCATGAATTGCGGATAGCCGGTGGCGCCCGCCCAGCTGCCCTTGAGGCGCCAGCGCGGAATGCCCTGATCAATCAATTTCAACGCGGCGACGAATTCGCTTTCGAACAATGGCCGGCGGCGACCTTCATACGCCAGCGTGGCGAGCGAGTTGGTGATGTCGAACCCGCCGGTGACCTGGCCGTAACTGGTTTCGTGGCCGAAGATCGCCATCAGCACCGACGCTGCAACCCCGGTGCGGGCCTCGATCGCGGTTAGTTGCCGCGAATAAGCGACGTAACGCGCGGTGCCGCGGCGGATCAGGTCGGGGGTGACATGCGCGCGGCGATATGGCGCGAACGGCGGGGTCGCATTGGGATTGTTGATATTGCCCGGCTGGCCACGATCGAGCCGGATCACGCGGCTGTTGAGGGTCAGGCCGGGAATGACCGAGGCGATCGTCGCTTCGCGCACCCCGGCACTGCGGGCGATGTAGGCAAGGCGTAATTTATAGGTTTCGAACGGAGTGCTGGGCGCGAGCAGGGAATTCGGGGTCGGCGGGAGGATTGGTTGGACCTGGCGGTGGATCGTGACCGTTTGCGGCTGCGGCTGTGGCAGCGGTGCGAGCGGATCGTTGACTTGCGCTGAAGCGGTTTGGGCAAGCACCACCGCGAGGATCATCGAATTTCTGGCACTGCGCATGAAGATCACGAAAAAACTGGCCCTTTCCGGTTTGGGGTCGCCTAGCATTGGTAGCGGGCAAAGATGAACCCCGGCTTGGCAGATGGCCCTTTTGCAGCGCCATGTTGATGGCTATGAGCGCCGACAGGAGAGATGGCCGAGTGGTTTAAGGCAGCGGTCTTGAAAACCGCCGTGGGTGCAAGCTCACCGTGGGTTCGAATCCC
>JBKJUB010000083.1:0-12524 GCA_046590765.1 Sphingomicrobium sp.
CGAGCCGGTGCAATAGCTTGACGCGTCGCTGGCGAGGAAGGCGAGGAGATGCGCCACTTCCTCGCTGGTGCCATAGCGTTTCAGCGCGATCGTGCTCTCGACATGGGAGCGCAGCGCCGCCGCTTCGTCTCCGGCCAGCTGGCTGGCGAGCGACTGCATCATCCGCTTGTCGATCGGGCCAGGGCCGACCGCATTGACCCGGATGTTTGATTCGCCAAGCTCCAGCGCGGCGGTTTTGACCAGCCCGTAGACCGCATGCTTGCTGGCGATGTAGGGTGCCATGGCGGGGAAGCCGATCATTCCGGCGATCGACGACAAAGCGACGATCGACCCGCCGCCGCGTGCTTTCATCGGCGCGACCGCATGCTTCATCGCCAGCCACACGCCGACGACATTGGTCTGCAGCGTGTCGTTGAATTCCTCGACACTGAGTTGGTCGATCGGCTTCAACACTCCCTCGGTCCCGGCATTGGCGATCAAGATGTCGAGCCCGCCGAACCGCTCGACGGTCTTGGCCACCGACGCCGCGGTCGCGGCTTGGTCGATCGAATCCGCGATCGCGCCGTCATATTCGCCAAGGCCTTTTAACCGGGCGGTGGTGGCAGCGAGTTTGTCGGGCGAGCGGGCAACGAGCATGACCTTGGCGCCAAGCTCAAGGAACAGGCGGGCGGTGGCTTCGCCAATACCCCCGGTGGCCCCGGTAACGATCGCTACCTTGCCATCAAGCCGCTGTCGGTCGATCTGTTTCATTGTTTTCTCCCATCCAGAATCGCGATTCAGTCCGGATGAGCAACATGGACGCGCCGGGGACTATCACGACGCCGTCAAATTCGTAGATCAAAATGGCAGCGATGCAGTGATTGGCGCGTTGGGCCGACGAAGCTTCTGGAGACGGACATGGCGATAAAGCAGCGCACGCTGGGCCGGGACGGCCCCACGGTTTCGGCGATCGGCCTCGGCTGCATGGGGATGAGCGAATTTTACGGCGCGCGCGACGACACAGAGTCGATCGCGACAATCCATTATGCGCTCGAACAGGGGGTCAACTTCCTCGACACCGCCGACATGTACGGGCCGTTCATCAACGAGGAACTGGTCGGCAAAGCCGTTGCCGGCCGCCGTGACAGCGTGTTCATCGCCACCAAATTCGGCAATATGCGTGGGGCGGACGGCGCGTTCCTGGGCGTCAACGGCGAGCCCGACTATGTCCGCACGGCGTGCGAGGCGAGTCTCAAGCGGCTGGGCGTCGAAATGATCGACCTCTATTATCAGCACCGGGTCGACCCCAACACGCCGATCGAAGATACCATCGGCGAAATGGCGCGGCTGAAGGAGGAGGGCAAGATCCGCTTCCTCGGCCTGAGCGAAGCCGCGCCCGAGACGATCCGCCGGGCGCATGCAACCCACAAGATCACCGCGCTGCAGACCGAATATTCGTTGTGGAGCCGCGATGCCGAGGATGCGGTGCTTGCGACGGTGCGCGAGCTGGGCATCGGCTATGTCGCTTATTCGCCGCTCGGGCGCGGCTTCCTGACCGGCGAGATTCGCCGTCCGGAGGATTTTCCCGACGATGATTATCGCCGTTTTCACCCGCGCTTCACCGGCGAAAATTTCGTCAGGAATATCGCGCTGGTCGATCAAATCGAGCAACTGGCTCGGCACAAGGGGATGACCGCAGCGCAATTAGCGCTGGCATGGGTGCTGGCGCAAGGCGATGATATTGTGCCGATCCCCGGCACCAAGCGGCGATCCTATCTTGACCAGAATATCGCCGCGACGCGGATCGAGCTGGCTCAAGACGAACTTGAAGCGCTTGATGCGATCCTGCCGCCAGGCGCGGCGGGCGGCGACCGCTATCACGCGCAGGGAATGGCGACGGTCAATCTTTAGCGGGCAAACAAAAAAGGGCGGCCCCAGCAGGACCGCCCTTGATCGCAGGTTGAGGCCAACGCTTAGCGCTTCGAGAATTGGAAGCTCTTGCGGGCCTTGGCCTTGCCGTACTTCTTGCGTTCGACCGCGCGGCTGTCGCGGGTCAGGAAACCGGCATGCTTGACGGTGCCGCGAAGTACCGGTTCGTAGCGGGTCAGTGCCTGGGCGATGCCGTGAAGCACCGCGCCGGCCTGACCCGACAGCCCGCCGCCCTTTACGGTGGCGACGATATCATACTGGCCGGTACGATCGGTGATTCCGAACGGCTGGTTAATCACCAGGCGAAGGGTCGGGCGCGCAAAATAGACTTCCTGGTCGCGGCCATTGACCTGGATCTTGCCCGAACCCGGCTTGAGCCACACGCGCGCCACCGCATCCTTGCGTCGGCCGGTGGCGTAAGCGCGACCATACTTGTCGAGCTGCTGCTCGCGAAGCGGCATTTCGGGCTGGATGTTGACCGGGGCGGCAGGCGCGCCGGTATCATCTGGGGCCTCGGTTGCCGACGCCTCGGCTGCGGGCGCCTCAGCGACGGTCGTCTCGGTTGCTTCGGTCGATGCGACGTCGGCGGGGACTTCGGGGGTCGGGTTCAACACCGCGCCGAGGTCGGACAGGCTCTTCTTCTTGTCGGCCATGTTATGCGCCCACCTTGTTCTTACGGTTCATGGCTGCGACGTCGAGCGCCTCGGGGCTCTGGCCGCCGTGGGGATGCTCGGCGCTGTTGTAGAGGTGCAAAGCGCGCATCTGGTCGCGGCCCAGCGGGCCACGCGGAATCATCCGCTCGACGGCTTTCTCCAGGATCCGCTCGGGGAAGCGCCCCTCGAGAATCTTGTCGGCGGTGACCTCTTTCAAGCCGCCGATATAGCCGGTGTGCTTGTAATAGATCTTGTTCTGCAGCTTGCGGCCGGTGAAGCGCACCTTGCCGGCGTTGATCACGACGACATGGTCGCCGCAATCGACGTGCGGGGTGTAGCTAGGCTTGTGCTTGCCGCGCAGGATATTGGCAATGATCGACGCGACGCGACCGACCACCAGGCCTTCGGCATCGATCAGATGCCACTTTTTCACCACGTCCGCCGGTTTGATCGACTTGGTGGTCTTCATCAGCGCCTTCATGGGCTGCGACCTCTTCGTTAAAATGGGCGAGGGGCGCCCCCGATGGAGCGCCGTCGAGCGGGCTAATCGCGTCAGAGTGGCGAAAAGTCAAGCAAATGCAGGCAATTCTCGACGGGTAAAATAATACCGGCAAAATTTGGACGTGCTGGAATTTAGCGTCGAATTTGGTATATTGGCACTCTCTTCAAGCGTTGGGGGACGCCATGGATTTCGACACCGCGATATTATTGGCCTTTCCAGCCAGCTTCCTGCTGTTTCTGGCGGTCGAAGCCGCGCTGCCGTCACATCGGCGAATGCCGGCCATCCGCGGCTGGCGGCTGATTGGGCTGGCTGGCTTGGCACTATCGATGTCGGTCTACGTCTTCGCGCCCTTGTTCCTCGTCCCCTATCTCCCGCCGATGGCGTTGGTCGACCTCAGTGGGTGGGGCAATTGGGCGGCCTTGCCGGTGTGGGCATTGACGACCTTTTTCGCTTATTGGGCGCACCGCACGATGCACTATTTCGATCTGCTGTGGCGGGCGGGTCACCAGCTTCATCATGGCGTTGCGCGGGTCGATATCAGCTCGGCGTACATCTTTCATCCGTTCGATGCATTGGTCCAGGGCGTGCTGTGCGCCTTGCTTGCGGCAGGGATGCTAAACGTTACTGCCCATGCGGCAGCGTGGGGTGGAATCTGGGGTTTCATGGTTGGGCTGTACCAGCATTGGGACATCCGTACGCCGGCGTGGACCGGCTGGTTCATCCAGCGCCCTGAGGCGCACATGCTTCATCATCAGCGCGATGTTCATGCGCGCAATTTCGGTGACATGCCGATCTGGGATCGATTGTTCGGCACCTATGGCGAGCCAAGCGAGGCTGAGGTGACGCTTGGGTTCGAACCCGAACGGTCAAGGCGGTGGCTGGCGATGCTGGCGTTCGTCGACGTCAATCGAGCCGCCGACGAGAAATCGCGGATCAGTCTGTAAGGCCGGTCTTTGGTCGGCCCAGCAAGTGCGCGCCCCAGGTCGTTGCGACAACGAGGATTCCGCCGACCGCCTGGTGGAGAATCGCTAGCCACAATGCGACGCCGCTGATCACGGTGGCGATGCCGAGCAGGACCTGAAGCCCGATCGCGCTGTGAATGACGATCGAGGCACGCTGGTCGAGCGGCTTCACCCGGCGGGCGAAGATCACCAGCACCACGACCACGGCCCACGCCCACCAGCGATGCGCGAAGTGGATCAGGTAAGGATCGTGGGTCAGTGCGAAAGCGGTGCCGCGCGACCAGTCGATCCCGTCGGGGACCAGCCGGTCGTTCATCAGCGGCCACGTATTGGCGACCGGCCCGGCGCGAAGCCCGGCGACCCATGCGCCGAGCATCAGTTGGAGCCCGAGGCCGGCAAGTGCCAAGGCGGCGAACAGGCGAAGCCGGGCAGGGCGGGCATCGGGGTCACGGGCCAATGCGCGCAGATCGAGCGCAGTCCACACCAAAGCGCCAAAGGTGAATAACGCCAGCAGCAGATGCGCCGACAGCCGCAAGTGACTGACCTCAGTCTGACCGGCGAGCCCGGACTGGACCATGAACCAGCCGAGCGCGCCCTGCGCCCCGCCGAGCAGGAACAGCGCCACCAGCCGGACACCATAGCCGCGCGGGATCGCCCGGCGGAGCACGAACCAAATCAGCGGGCCCGCAAACGCCAGCCCGATGATCCGCCCAAACTGGCGGTGGATCCATTCCCAAAAGAAGATGAACTGGAATTGCCCGAGGCTCATGCCGGCGGGGCCGCTGACCTGCTGGTATTGCGGAGTCGCCTTGTAGAGATCGAATGCATGCGCCCAGTCGGCGCTGCTGAGCGGCGGGATCGCACCTGACACCGGCTTCCATTCGGTGATGCTCAGCCCGCTTTCGGTAAGGCGCGTGATGCCGCCGATAATCACCATTGCGAACACCAAGCCTGCAACAGCGAAGAGCCATTGCGCGATGACGGCGGGGCGGGCGAGCGGCTGGGGCGAATCCATCGGTGCGCTATGGCGTTGCTCGCCGCGCCTGCCAAGCGACCATCTTAATTTCAATGAGACATTGTCACTTTGGCTTCGTGACGTTATATCCTCAGTCATGCTCTCGCTTGCGATACCCTCCACGCGCCTCGACCGATGGGCGATCGGCCTGTCCGGGATATGCCTGGTTCATTGCCTCGGTACGACGATTGTGTTGGCATTGCTGGCAAGCGCGGGCGGTGCGTTTGGCGCACCCATCATCCATGAAGTTGGGCTTAGTCTGGCAATGCTGCTCGGCACAATCTCGCTCGGCAAAGGTATTTTCCAGCATGGCTATACGCTGCCGGCGCAGGTCGGCGGGCTTGGGCTGGGGGTCATGGCCGGGGCACTGACGTTGCCGCATGATGGCGGTGAAGCGCTGTACACGGTGATCGGGGTTGCGATCCTCGCGCTTGGCCACCGCCTCAACTTTATCGCTGCCGAATAGGCGCGGCGCTTGTGGCGGCGGCAACGTCGGCCTATTTCACGTCCATGGGCAGACATGACCACCATCTCCACGAGGGCGAATCGCTGCACGATGCGGCGCGCGACCGGCTGACCGACAAGGGAGAGCAATGGACCGAGATGCGCGAAGCGGTGTTCAAGGCGCTGGCCAGCTTCGAACGTCCCGCATCGGCCTATGACATTGCCGAGGCAGTCTCCAAGGCCGAAGGGCGCCGGGTTGCCGCCAACAGCGTGTACCGCATCCTCGACCTGTTCGTGACATCGAACCTCGCGATGCGGGTCGAGAGCGCCAATGCCTATGTCGCCAACCAACATCCCGGTTGCTTGCACGATTGCATCTTCCTGATCTGCGACACGTGCGGCACCACCACTCATCTCGACGATGACAAATTGTCCGGCGGGGTCCGGCAAGCTGCGGCCGACGCCGGATTCGAAGCCAGCCGACCGGTGATCGAAGTGCGCGGCAAGTGCGGCGACTGCAGCTGACTTAACTAAAAGTATCGGCTGCTACAAAAGTCTCTCGGCCCTAGGCGCTGGATTCGCCTGCGCTAAGCCGTTAGTGCTTGTCGGATGTCCCATCGCCCCCTCACGCCGCTGCTCGACACGATCGACAGCCCCGCTGATATTCGTGCGCTCACCAAGGAGCAGCTGCCGCAATTGTCCGACGAGCTTCGCGCCGAGATGATTTCGGCGGTGTCGGTCACTGGCGGGCACCTTGGGGCGGGGCTCGGGGTGGTCGAGCTGACCGTCGCCATTCATCATGTATTCGACACCCCCAAGGACACGTTGATCTGGGACGTCGGGCACCAGGCCTACCCGCACAAAATCGTTACCGGTCGACGAAGCCGGATCCGGACATTGCGCATGGGCGATGGCCTGAGCGGCTTCACCAAGCGCAGCGAAAGTGAATATGACCCGTTCGGCGCGGCGCATAGCTCGACTTCGATCTCCGCCGCGCTCGGGTTCGCCATCGCCAACAAATTGTCGGGCGATCCGCACCACGCGATTGCGGTGATCGGCGACGGGGCGATGACTGCGGGCATGGCCTATGAGGCGATGAACAATGCCGAAGCTGCGGGCAATCGGCTGATCGTCATTCTCAACGACAATGACATGTCGATCGCACCCCCGGTCGGCGCGCTTCGCAATTCGCTCGCGCGTTTGGTCAGTTCGGGCAAATATCTGGCGCCGCGCCGGGTTGCGCAAAAGCTCGCCCGGGCAATGCCCGGCCCGCTTCACCGCACCGCGCGCAAGGTCGAGGAATATGCCCGCGGGCTGATGACCGGCGGGACATTGTTCGAGGAACTCGGCTTCTATTACGTCGGTCCGGTCGACGGGCATGACGTCGAGGCGTTGGTCGAGGTGCTGGAGAACGTCCGCGACGCCGAGGAAGGCCCGATGCTGGTCCATGTCGTGACCAAGAAGGGCAAGGGCTATGGCCCGGCCGAAGCGTCAGCCGACAAATATCATGGCGTGGTCAAGTTCGATGTCGTGTCGGGCATGCAGGACAAGGGGCCCGGCGGAGGACCGCCGGCCTATACGTCCGTCTTTGCGACCGCACTGACCGCCGAGGCACGGCGCGATGACAAAGTGGTGGCGATCACTGCCGCAATGCCGTCGGGCACCGGGCTCGACAAGTTTGAGGCCGAATTCCCCGAGCGGACGTTCGATGTCGGGATTGCCGAGCAGCATGGCGTGACCTTCGCCGCCGGGCTCGCCGCGCAGGGCTATCGCCCGTTTTGCGCGATCTACTCGACCTTCCTCCAGCGCGCCTATGACCAGGTGGTCCATGACGTCGCCATCCAGAATTTGCCGGTGCGGTTCGCGATGGATCGCGCCGGGCTGGTCGGGGCTGATGGCTGCACCCACGCCGGGGCGTTCGACCTCGCTTACCTGTGCACCTTGCCAAATTTCGTGGTGATGGCGGCGGCCGACGAGATTGAGCTAACCGACATGATCCACACCATGGCGCTCCATGACAGCGGGCCGAGCGCGGTGCGCTATCCGCGCGGCAACGGACGCGGGCTTGAGATGCCAGCCACGCCGACCCGGCTCGAGATTGGCAAGGGGCGCATCGTCCGCGAGGGCAAGAAGGTCGCGATCTTGTCGCTTGGTACCCGGCTGGAAGAGGCCGAGAAGGCCGCCGACACGCTCGAGAGCATGGGGCTGTCGACGACCGTTGCCGACATGCGTTTCGCTAAGCCGCTCGACGTGGGCCTGATCCGCAAATTGCTGACCACGCACGAAGTTGCGGTGACGATCGAGGAAGCTTCAATCGGCGGATTTGGCGCGCATGTCCTGACACTGGCGAGCGATGAAGGGCTGATCGACGGCGGGCTCAAGTTGCGCACGATGCGTCTGCCCGATCGTTTCCAGGACCATAATGCGCCGACCAAGCAATATGACGAAGCCGGCCTCAACGCGCCGCAAATTGTCGAGACGGTGCTCAAAGCGCTGCGCCACAATGACGTGAGCGTCGAGGCCGAAGCCGGAGCGCTGGCATGATCCGCGCCTTCTTGGGAGCATCGCTGGCGATCATCGCGACCAGCGTGGCCGCCGCGCCGCCAGTCTATTATCCGTCGCAATTTCCTTATCCGTTTTCGGATGCGGTGCAGGTCGGCGACATGCTGATCCTGTCGGGCCAGATCGGCGCCAAGCCGGGAACCGGAGCAGTGGTGCCGGGCGGGGTCGGACCCGAAACCCGCCAGTCGCTCGACAATATTGCCGCTAGCCTAAAGCGCCGCGGGCTGGGCATGGATTCGGTGGTCAAATGCACCGCGATGCTCGCCGATATGAAGGAATGGCCGGCCTTCAACGCGGTCTATGCGACCTATTTCAAGAAGGGCCGTTATCCGACCCGCTCGGCGTTCGGCGTCAGCGGGCTGGCGCTCGGCGCTCGGGTCGAGCTTGAATGCTGGGCTTATTCGCCGGGCAAATGACCGAGCGTAGCGCGGCCAAGGTCCGCGCCGACCAATTGCTGGCCACACAAGGCCTCGCCGAAAGCCGAACCAGGGCACAGGCGCTGATCCTTGCCGGCAATGTCTTCGTCGGCGACCGGCGGGTAGCCAAGTCGGGCGATCTGCTTCCCCATGATTGCGTCCTCAGGGTAAAGGGGCGCGATCATCCGTGGGTATCGCGGGGGGGCGTCAAGCTGGCGCATGGATTGGCCTATTTCGGGTTCGATGTGGCGGGCGCGGTGGGGCTCGATGTCGGTAGCTCGACAGGCGGGTTCACCGATGTGCTGCTGACCAAGGGCGCGGCGCGGGTCTATGCGATCGACGTTGGCACCAACCAGCTGGCGTGGAAATTACGCAGCGACGATCGGGTGATAGTCCACGAGCAGACCAATGCGCGTGAGCTCACTTCCAAGATCGTGCCAGAGCTGGTCGACATCATCGTCTGCGATGCGAGCTTCATCGGGCTTGCCAAGGTGCTCGACGCCGCGCTTGGACTGGCCAAGCCGGAGGCAAAACTGGTGGCGCTGGTCAAACCGCAGTTCGAGGCCGGGCGCGGCGAGGTTGGCAAGGGCGGGGTGGTGCGCGATCCCGATATTCATCAGCGAGTGTGTGACGAAGCGGCAGCGTGGATCGAATCCAGGGGCTGGCGCGTAATCGGGATCGAGCGAAGCCCGATCACCGGGCCCGAAGGCAATATCGAATTTTTGCTCGGCGCAGGACGTGGAGAATGAGATGATCGAGGTTGAACGCGACGATCGCGGCTTGTGGAAGAAAGCGCTGATCACTGTCCCGGTGATCGTGATCCTCGGGTTTGTGATGGGGGTGGTGTCGAACAGTGGGTTTGCCAACGATTGGTATGCCGATCTCGTGAAGCCCGCTTTCCAGCCGCCAGGCTGGGCGTTCGGCGCAGTGTGGACGACACTCTACACCATGCTCGGCATTGCGCTCGCGGCGATCCTCAACGAGCAACCGTCCAAGCTGCGCCGGGACGCCTTGTGGTTGTTTGGCGGGCAATTGCTGCTCAACTTCGCCTGGTCGCCGGTGTTTTTCGGAGCGCATATGATCGATGTCGCCTTGGTGGTGATCATCGTCATGCTATTGATGGCTGCAGTGACCGCTAATTTCTTCCGCCGACTGCGCCCAGTGGCAGGATGGCTGATGGTTCCCTATCTACTATGGCTGTGCGTGGCGACCGCGCTCAATTATGAGACCGGAAAATTGAACCCGGGGGCTGATGCGGCGCCACTGGGACTGACGAGGAGTTAGACATATGCAATCGGAAAATCGGATTTTCGACGATCTCGCCAAGATGATGAATGGCGTTGCCGGGACCATGGCGGGGATGGGCCGCGAGGCAGAGGGATCGATGCGCGAGAAGATGCGCGAATGGGTCGGCGGCCAGGACTTCGTGTCACGCGACGAATTTGAAGCAGTGAAAGCGATGGCGGTCGCCGCGCGCGACGAGAATGAGGCGCTCAAGAAGCGGCTCGACCTGATCGAGAAAGCGGGCAAGCCTAAGGTTTCTGCGGCCAAGACGCCGCAACCGGGAGCCTGACCCTGCCCGACACTGTCGCCCCCGAAGATCATGACGACGGCGCGCCGATCGACGTGCTCGAACAATATTTCGAAGCGCGTGGCTGGGCCGCCGAACGGACCGGGGAGGGCGAAATCGTCGCCTCGGCCACAGGCAGCTGGGCGCAATACGAACTTCGCGGCGTGTGGCGCAGCGAGGATCAGGTGCTGCAATTCCTTGCCTTCCCCGACATCAAGGTGGCGGTCGAGAAGCGCGCCGCGATCTATGAGGCGCTGGGACTGATCAACGAGCAATTGTGGCTCGGCCATTTTGAAATGTGGTCGGCGTCGGGGCTGATTGTTTTTCGGCATGCTGCGCTGGTTGGCGAAACCGACAGCCTGTCGTTCGAAAATGCCGAAGCGATTGCCGAGGCCGCGCTGGAGGAATGCGAGCGTTTCTATCCGGTTTTCCAGTTCGTTTTGTGGGGCGGAAAATCGCCGAGCGAAGCGATTTCGGCGGCGCTGATCGAGACTGCGGGCGAGGCATGACCGCGCGACTTCCGGGTGCAACCTGGATCGTGGGCTGCGGCAAGATGGCCGGGGCGATGGTCATGGGCTGGCAGCGCGGGGGCGTTGATTTCGCTGACGCCGTCGCAGTCCGGCCGAGTGGCACGCCGGTCGAGGGTGTGCGAACTGTAACCGCGGTTCCCGATGATGGCGCTCCGCGTTTGGTGCTGCTGGGGGTCAAGCCGCAGAAGCTGGATGTGGTTGCGCCGGCGCTCGCCAAGCATCTGAATTCAGACACTATTCTCGTTTCGATTTTGGCGGGGGTCGAGATTGCGAGTTTGCGGGCGCGGTTTCCGGACGCCGGTCAGATTGTCCGCGCAATGCCCAATTTGCCGGTCAGCGAGGGGCGCGGCGTGGTCGCATTGACGGGCGGCGACGGGTCGATAGATCCATTGTTCGCGTTGCTCGGAACATTGGTTCGAACCGACAGCGAAGCCGAGCTGGCGGCGGTTGGATCGCTGGCGGGGGCGGGGCCTGCCTATGTCGCGCGGTTCGTTGCGGCGCTGGCCAAGGCCGGCGCCGAACGCGGGCTTTCCCCCGATATTTCCGATCGGATTGCGCTGGAAACGGTGCTCGGTACGGCGGTGATGGCGTCGGCAACCGGCGAGACGATGGAATCGGTCGCAGTGCGCGTCGCCAGTCCCAACGGCACCACCCAGGCCGGGCTCGAGATACTCGATCGAGAGCTCGACCATCTGGTCAGCCGAACGCTCGCGGCAGCATCGAGGCGGGGGCAGGAGCTGGCCGAAGCGGCGCGGATTGATTTGACCCCGCCGCTGGCCTAGTCGGACGCCTTCCCGACAGAGGTGCATGAATGGCCGAGCAGGCAAATTTCGACGATCGCGACGGGTTCATCTGGCTCGACGGCAAGATGGTGCCGTGGCGCGACGCGAACGTCCACGTGCTGACCCATGCGCTGCATTACGCATCGTCGGTGTTCGAAGGCCAGCGCGCCTATGACGGGACGATCTTCAAGCTCAGCGAGCATAGCGCGCGGTTGCGCAACAGCGCCGAATTGCTTGGATTCGAACTGCCGTGGTCGGTCGAGGAAATCGATGCGGCGTGCATCGAGGTGCTCGAAGCGAGCGGGATGAAGGACGCCTATATGCGCCCGGTCGCCTGGCGCGGATCGGAGCGGATGGGGGTGTCACCAGCCGGCACCAAGCCGCATCTGGCGATCGCCGCCTGGGCATGGGGCAAATATTTCGACCCGGCATTGGCCGCGCGGGGCATTCGCCTGACGATCGCGCCGTGGCGGCGGCCCGCGCCTTACACCGCGCCGGTCCATTCGAAAGCCGCGGGCTTGTATATGATTGCCACCTTGTCGAAGCAGTTTGCCGAGGATCGCGGGTTCAACGACGCCCTGATGTTCGACTGGCGCGGACAGGTTGCCGAAGCGACTGGCGCCAATGCATTTTTCATCCGCGATGGTGTGATCCACACCCCTACGCCAGACTGCTTCCTCAACGGCATCACCCGCCAGACGGTGATGGATCTGGCGCGACGTCGCGGCGTTGAAGTCGTCGAACGCGCAATCTGGCCTGAGGAACTGGAGAGTTTCGAGCAATTCTTCCTCACGGGAAGCGCCGCCGAAGTAACCTTTGTCGGGTCGGCCGGACCATGGAATTTCGAAGTTGGCGATTTGTCGCGGCAACTGGCCAAGGACTATGACGATCTGGTCCACGGCCGCCTGCCGAACGATTGAGCCGCATCCATAGTGACTTGATTTTGCCGAAAACCATTGGTCTTCAGAGTGATGTAACCATATGCTCGTAGCAGCGTATTCTAACGTCGGGGCGGGGGCTGGTTAATGGTTGCGTCGGTAAGGCCGAACCCATTCAAGATTAGAGCCAATGAACTCGACTCGAATGCCGAGCAGGGCTCGCTGCGCGAGTTGTTATCGCTCGATTCCCCGACCGAACCCAGATTGGTGGCGATCCGACAGGCCCAGCTTGAGGCCTTGGT
>JBKJUB010000097.1:0-5507 GCA_046590765.1 Sphingomicrobium sp.
CGTCCCCGTCCGCTCGTCGAAGCGCGCCGAGACGAAGGCCGCGTTGGAACCCGTCGCCCACTTGGTTTCGGGGAGTTTGTCGCCGACATGGACGAACGGTTCGGCGGCATAAGCGGCGCGCAAAATTTCGAGCGGATCGGCGCTGCCGACTGCCCTGGCGTAGCAGGTGGCGAGGATGCCGCGGCTGGTCGGCAAGAGGTGCGGCGTGAATAAAACCTGCCCGCCCGACACCAGTTCCATTTCCGCAGTATGGCGGTGCCTGGTCAGGCCATAAGCCTTGAAGCTGCCATCGATGGCGCAGAAATGCGTTCCAGCCGACGCCGCCCGGCCCGCCCCGCTGACCCCTGAGGCGGCATCGACGATGATCCCCTCGGTCTCGATCGCGCCGGCGTCGATCAAGGGCTTCAATGCGAGGTTGGCGGCGGTCGGGTAGCAGCCTGCAGCGGCAACGCGCTTCGAGGCCCTGATCTGGTCGCGGTAGAATTCGGGCAGCCCGTAGATAAAGCTGCCAAGCAAGTCGGGTAGCAAATGCGGCTCGCCATACCAGGCCTTGAAATCGGCGGCGCTGTCGAGCCGAAAGTCGGCGCCGAGATCGACGATCGGGACCCCCGGCGCGATCAGATCGTTGGCGAGGCGCTGGGTTTCGCCATGCGGCAGCGCGGCGAAGATCAAGTCGGCACCCGCGAGCAGAGCCGGATCCCACGCCGCGTAGACCAGATCGGGATAGGCCAGCGCCAGATGCGGATGGACATCCGCCACGCGCTTGCCGGCCGCCGACGCACCGAACGCGACCACCACTTCCATCTCGGGATGGCCGTGAAGAATGCGGAGCAGTTCGCCCCCGACATAACCGGAAGCCCCAAGGATCGTGACACGAATCATGCAAGCTATATGCAAACTACTGCATGTTTATGCAAGATATTGAATATTGACCTTGGCTGCGGCCTGTTCGGCGCGCTCGATCGCTTGCTCGATGGTCTCGCCGATCGCAAGCGCGACGCCCATTCGGCGGTTACGCAGCGTGACGGGCTTGGCGAAGAGGCGGATGTCGGCGCCTTCGGCCATCGCTTCGGCCACGCCGTCGAACGCGAAGTCGCTGCTATCGCGGTCGGCGAGGATGACGGCGGAGGCTGACGGGCCGTGCTGTGCGATGGCCGGGATCGGCAGGCCGAGGATCGCGCGGACGTGGAGTTCGAATTCGTTGGGATTCTGGCCGATCAACGTCACCATGCCGGTATCGTGCGGGCGCGGCGACAGTTCGGAGAAGATCGCCTGGTCGCCCGCCACAAAGAATTCGACCCCGAACAGCCCGTGACCGCCGAGCGCGCCGACCACCTTGGCCGCCTGGTCCTGCGCCGATTTGAGCACCGCCGGTTCCATCGGCGCAGGCTGCCAGCTGGTGCGATAATCGCCGCTTTCCTGCCGATGGCCGATCGGCGGGCAGAACAGGATTCCGTCCTTTGTCGCCACGGTCAGCAGGGTGATTTCATAATCGAAATCGATGAACGCCTCGACGATCACCCGAGGCCGGTCGCCGCGCATATTGGCGACGGCATAATCGAATGCGGTGCCAAGCTCGACCTCGGTCCGCGCGACGCTTTGGCCCTTGCCGCTCGACGACATTACCGGCTTGACCACTGCGGGCAGGCCGACGCCCGCCGCAATCGCCTGTTCGCGCGTTTCGGCAAAGATGTAGCGCGAGGTGGTCAGGCCGAGTTCCTTGGCGGCGAAATCGCGGATGCCGTCGCGGTTCATGGTCAGCTGTATTGCTTTGGCAGAGGGAACGATGTGCCAATCTTCGCCCTCCAGCGTGGCGAGCATTGCGGTATCGATCGCCTCAATTTCGGGCACGACATAATCGGGTTTATGCTTCTCGACCGCTGCCCGCAGCGCCGCTGCGTCGAGCATGGAGAAGACCTCGCGCGCATCGGCGACCTGCATCGCGGGGGCGTCGTCATAGCGGTCGCAGGCGATTACCCGGCAGCCGAGCCGCTTGGCGGCGATGGCGAATTCACGCCCGAGTTCGCCTGATCCGAGTAGCATGAGGGTAGCAAGAAACATAAGGTTGCGCTTACACTCGGGCCAAAGGAGATGTCGATGCGTCACTTGTTGCTCGCCGCCGCTGGAATGGCCTTGATCGCCGCCGCCCCGCCCAAGCCCAAACCTGCCACCCCGACCAGCGTTGTGGCGGAGTCAAAGCCGGGCGAGTGGCAGGCCATCCCGGCCGAGGATTTAATGGTGATCGACCTGAGAGACGGACGGCGAGTGGTCGTCCAGCTCGCGCCCTTGTTCGCGCCGGTCCACGCCGCGAACATCCGCGCGCTTGCCAAATCGGGCTATTGGCAAGGCGCCGCAATCTATCGCGTGCAGGACAATTATGTCGCGCAATGGGGCAATAATGACAGCGACCGACCGCTGCCGATTGGCGTGGTCAAGAAGCCCCCGTCCGAATATGCGCGGCGGCTCGCGGGGCTCAACATCGTACCGCTGGGTTCGCCCGACGCCTATGCGCCCAAGGTCGGTTACACCGCCGGCTGGCCGGTTGCTTATGACCCCAAGGCGGGGACTGCCAACCTGCCGCATTGCTACGCTTCGGTCGGGGTTGGCCGCGACCTATCGCCCGATACCGGGATGGGCGGCGAGCTTTATGCCGCGATCGGCCATGCGCCGCGCTCGCTCGACCGGGTGATCGCCGTGGTCGGCCGCGTGGTCAGCGGGATCGACGTGCTAGCGAGCCTGCCGCGCGGGACCGAGGCGCTGGGGTTTTACAAGGAGCGGACCTCTGACGTGCCGATTGCCAACGTCATGCTGGCATCGCAACTGGCCGAAGTGGCGCGACCGAAGTTCGAATATCTCAAGGAAACCAGCGCCAGTTTTGCGCGCTGGCTGAAGGTCAAAAAAAACCGGCAGGACGAATTTTACATTCGTCCCGCCGGGGGGGTGGATCTGTGCAATGCGCCGGTCCCGGTCAGGGCCGTAGCGCCTTAGTTCAGGCAGCCCAGGCCGGGCTTTCGGTGTTGCGGTTGCGATGCTTGATGATCGCCGGCCCGCTGTGCGAACGCATGCTGGCCTCGGCCAATGGCAGCGCGGTGGAGCAGAAGGCGCACTCCGCCGACATCCGGCCAATAATCCAGTGGGTCCGGCCGCAGCCGGGGCAATGATTGACTTGCTGTTCGCGGTACACTGCATGGTAACCACGGCCCTTGGGGTCATGGCGCATCTGCAGGTCGCTCAGGCTCGGTATGGTCGACATCAGCTTTCCTCTCGAGCCATTTAAACACGCAAGCCAGCGCTTAGTTTCACGCGTTCCGAATCGAGACTGATAAAGTGTTGCGAAAATGTTACGATTAGCCGAGGCAAAATCGCCGTTGAAACGAGCGATTCCTAGGCGGTAGCGTCGATTCCATCGATCGACACCGGCTCCGCAAATTCGGCCCCGAGCCGGTCACCAGCGGTCCAGCGGACGATCGCGCTGGCCCGATCGCGCCCTGGAAGCATCAGCCAGATCCGCGATCCGACTTCGAAATCGCCCGTCGATTGGGCCATGAAGCCAGTATCCGAAATGTTGATCACGCGCGCTTCGGCGCCCTCGCTGCCGAGTTCGCGCACCTTGGCATCGAGCTCGACCGCGACCCGTTCCGAGCGGCGCCGGTCGGCGGGGTCGGCGGCATTGACGATCCGTGCCTTGATGGTGGTGCCCTTCATTCGCAGTCCAGCGTTGAGTTCAACGGTTTGGAAAAATTGATTCCCACGCGACCGTCGCGCGTCCATCGCACCTGCCCCGTGACCGGGCCATGGTCAAGCAAGTGAAGCGTCACCTCATCGCCATCGGCCAGTTTGCCCTGGAACGAGATCATTGCCCCCGAGGGCGACACATTGACCAGCCGGACGAGATGGCGGCGGCCCTGATGGTCGAGCGTCGCGGTCTTCGAGCCGGTCGACGCGCGATGCTCGCCGCGCTCGTCGAGCAAGCGCCGAATGCCCTCGCCGATGCCGCGTTTGGAAGCTGGTGTTTCGTCCACGGTGGCCCGCCTTTCGCTTCACTGCTAACAGATGGTCGTTAAGGCGCGGTTGGCAATCGATTTTTTCCTGGGATGAGACTTTGCCGCCACTGGCCGCGCCCGTTCATCCTTTGTATGTCAGCGGTTCGGCATAGCTCGCGCTTGAGCAGGGCCAATCAGCGGGAAGAACCGACGTGACCAACATTGCAAGATTGCTTGGCTGGACTTCGCTGGCGCTGGCCGCCGCAGCCATTCCCGTGCAGATGGCGAGCGCGCAGGTCGCACCGGCCGACCCGATGGCGCCCTTGCCCGACGCAAAGCTGATACCGCCCCTGGTGGTCCCGGTGGTGCCGGTGCCCGCGCCGCCGCCGCCGTTGTGGCAGATCGGCGATGCGCGCAGCCTGCTGGCGTATATCGCAACGATTGGCAGCGAAGGACTCAACCCGCGCGATTATGATCCCGCCGGGCTTGAGGCCGCGCTTCGCAGCGGCGATCCGCTGGCCATGTCGGCGGCGGCGAGCGAGCGCTTCGCCAAGCTCGCCGGCGACCTCGCGCTCGGCCATGTCCGGGGCAAGGACCGCGGCGAATGGTACGTCACCGACGCCGATCTGACCCCCGCCGCGTCGGCGCTGCTGCTGGCTGGTGCGCTCGATCGGCACGATGTGATCGGATCGCTGCGCAGCCTACTGCCGACGCACCAGCAATATAGCTTCCTGCGCACCGCATTGGCGCAGTCGAACAAAACCGACGTGTCGATGACCAACCGGATCCGGCTCAACATGGACCGCTGGCGGTGGCTGCCCCGCGACCTCGGCAACAAGTATATCATCGTCAACGTGCCGTCATTCTACGCCACCCTGGTCGAGAATGGCGCGACCCGCTGGAAGCATCGCGCGATTGCCGGGGCGGTCAAGACCAAGACCCCGCAACTGACCGCGACCGCGATCGGGGTGACATTGAACCCGTGGTGGGAAGTCCCGCCGAGCATCACCCGCGAAGTCGCCGGCAAGAATGGCTTCGTCGCGGTCAAGGGCAAGGACGGGAAGGTCCAGCGCTGGCGCCAGCCGCCAGGGCCGTCGAACGCGCTCGGCAAGGTCAAATTCTCGATGCAGAATGGCCAGAACATCTACCTCCATGACACCAACGCGCGGAGCCGGTTCAACAGCCAGCTGCGCGCGCTTAGCCACGGCTGTATCCGGACCGAGAATATCATGGACCTGGCCAAGGAATTGCTCAGCGATGACGCTGGCGAATGGACCCCCGAGAAGGTCGATGAGACGCTCGCCAGCGGCAAGTCTGTGCTGGCCAAGTTCGTTAAGCCGCTGCCGGTGTACATCGTCTATTTCAGCGCGGCGGCGCTCAATGACGGGACGATTGTCCCTTACGCCGACCTCTACGGCCGCGATGCGAAGGTGATTGCAGCGCTTAACGGAGTCACCGCGGTTAAGCCGAAGGTGGTGGTGAAGAAGCCGACGCAAACTGCGTCGCGATAGTTACGCCAATTTT
>JBKJUB010000160.1:0-8327 GCA_046590765.1 Sphingomicrobium sp.
CGGACCCGAGACGACGACCGCGCCGCCGGCCGCGGGGGCCGAAGCTGGGGCGTTGTTGCGCATCATCGCGGTGGCGAGCTGGCTCATGCTGTCGCCGCTCGACGGAGCGTTGGCAGCGCGCGACGGGACCGAGCGACGCTGGAAGCGCGAGACATCCCCGCCGGTGGTGAAAGTGGTGTTGCTGTCGACCGGGCGATTGGCGACCGCGAGCAGCATCCGCCGTTCGTCGACCGGGTTGGTCCCGGCCGGAACCTTGACTTCGCCCGCCGCGACCGCCCGCTCGAGTTCGGCGGTATTGTCGGCGATCGAGCGAAGCGACAGTGACAGGCTGCCAAGCGACTGCGCGACGGCAATCTTCTCGGCGAGGCGCGGGGTGGCCTCGATCGTCACGGTCGAGGAGATTTTGGCCTCGGTCTTGCCGTCTTCGTCCTTGCCGTCGATCCGCTGATCGGTGGCGAGCACGCGCAAGTTGCGAACGATGGTTTCGGACACCCGCAGCGGGGGCCCGTCGCCGCCGCCGCGAACTTCCTGAGTCAGGACCATGTCGACCCGGTCACCCGGGAAGACGAAACCGGCAACGCCGCTGGTAACCGACACGGGGACCGTGACGGCGCGCATTCCCGGCCCGAGCGCCGCGGCAAGGAAGCCGCGATCGTTCGGCCCGACAAGGGCGCCGCGAGTGACTGGCTGGCCAGCAGTGATCGGGTTGCGAACCACGGTGCCGAGCAATTTGCTGATATCCGCGTCAACGCCGCCTTCGACGTAATAGGCGTTCTGCATCATCTCCTTGGGCCACTCCTGGAAGGTGAGGCTCTCCTGGTCGATGATTGTGCCGACCGGCAGCGCTTTGCGCGCCACCAGGATCTTGGGCCCAACCGGAACCGCCGGAGCAGCTTCCGCCTGGGCTGCACCAGCCCCGATGAACATGTTCTTGGCCATCACTGCGGTGATCACCGCGATAACCAATGCCCCTACGAGCAATGCAACTTTCTTCACGTCCATGGCGATTACGCCTCCCCTAAAGGGTCCCCTTGATCTTTTCAGACATCAGGCAAATTGGTTAAGAAACCGTTGGGCGAGAATCCAAAGCGCGCCGATTGCAATCGCCACACCGTAGGGAATCTCGGGTTTTCCGCCGGTCTCGCCGTCCGAGTTTTTGATCTTTCCCGGTCGCAAACGGTGGGCTATCAGCACGATCAGCGTCAGCACGCCGCCGGCCAGCGACATGATCACAAGAAATTTTACCGTCGACGCCGGCGAGAACCATAAAGCGAGCGCAGCGGCGAGTTTGACGTCGCCGCCGCCCATCATCCCGATGGTGAAAGTCACCGCGAGCAGGGCGAATACCGCCGCTGCAACTCCGACCTGGAGCGCAATATCGGGCCACCACGGCAGATGGATCGACCACCAGTATAGCGGCGCCATCAGCGCTACCGTGGCGTTGAGCCGGTTCGAGATGGTGAACGTGCGCACATCGATCACCGCCATCACCACCAGGATGATCGCCAGTGTTGCGAGCAATAAATCGGTCAATCCAAAATTTGTCATGGGCAAAGCTCTAGACGCTATGGCTTTCCAAACCGTAACCAGCGCGGCGATGGAGCGTTGCGATGTCCTGATCGTCGGCGGCGGAATTGCCGGAGCAAGCCTCGGTGCGCGGCTGGCGGGCACGATGCGCGTGTTGCTGGTCGAGGCCGAGGATCTGTGCGGCCGCCATTCAACCGGGCGATCGGTGGCATTCTGGCAGGCGAGCCTTGGCGGCGACACCCCCGAGCGGCGGCTGAGCATCGCGTCCAAACCGATGTTCGATTCTCACTGGCCCGGTACAGACACGCCCTTGCTTCGCCGCCGCGGCGCGCTCCATTTGACCAGCGCGGGCCATGATCTGGTTGAGGGCGGGGACGAATTGGCGGGCGGGGATGCCCTGGTCCGCCTCGACCGCGACGCGCTCGACCAAATGGTCCCCGGGCTTCGCGCGCAATGGACCGGCGCGTGGTTCGAGCCGAGCTGCGCCGATATCGAGGTTGCGAGCTTCCACGCCGCCTGCCTCGCTGCGATCCGCCGTGGCGGCGGGAAAGTGCGCACCGATTCGGCGTTCCGGTCGGCCAGGCGCTCGGGCGAGGAGTGGATCGCCACCACCAGCGCGGGCGAGATCGCCGCGACCATCATCGTCAACGCCGCCGGCGCCTGGGCCGACGATGTCGCGGTTCGTTCCGGTCTGCCAATCATCGCGCTCGAGCCGCGCCGCCGCACTGTGGTTCAGCTGCGCGTCGGTCGCACCGGGCTCACCAATCTGCCTTTGGTCACCGACCTTCACGCCAGTTTCTACTTCAAGGGCGAGGGCGACAATGCGGTGTGGGTCAGCCCGCTCGACGAAACGCTGACCGAGCCGTGCGACGCCGCGCCCGAGGAAATCGACGTCGCCGTCGCGATCGATCGCTTCCAGCAGGCGGTCGACTGGCCGGTCGAGGCAGTTGAGCGCAAATGGGCGGGCTTAAGAAGCTTCGCGCCCACGCGCGCGATGCAATTCGGCTTCGATCCGCTGGAGCCGGCCTTCTTCTGGTGCGCCGGGCAGGGCGGGATGGGCATCCAGACCGCGCCGGCGGCGTCATTGCTGTGCCAGAGCCTGATCAATCTTGAGGCACTGCCTGAAGAATTGGCCGGAATCGACCCTGCTCACTTCGCGCCGCGTTCGCCCTAGCGGCGTTTGTCGGCTTCGGCCGAGGCCAGCGCGTCAGCGCGTTCATTCTCGGCGTGGCCGTTATGCGCCTTGACCCAATGCCAATCGACCCGGTGCGGCTCGGCCGCGACCAACAACGCCTGCCACAGCTCGGCATTCTTGACCGGCTTCCGGTCTGCCGTCCGCCAGCCATTCTTGCGCCAACCGTGGATCCACTTGGTAATCCCGTCGCGCAGATAGACGCTGTCGGTGGTCAGGCTGACCCGGCAGGGGCGTTTGAGCGCCTTGAGGCCCTCGATCGCCGCCATCAGCTCCATCCGGTTGTTAGTCGATGGCATTTCGCCGCCCGATAATTCGCGTTCTTTGCCATCCGCGCGGAGCAAGGCGCCCCAGCCGCCCGGCCCGGGATTGCCCTTGCACGCGCCGTCGGTGAAAATCTCGACCTGGGGTAACTCGCCCGCCAACGCGCTCATCAGTCGACGAGTTCGCGCGGGAGCTTGAAGATCATGCCTTCCTCGACGTGCGCTGCTTCTTCCTCGGTCACTTCAAAGCGCAACGCCAAGGCATCGACGACTTCGCGAACCAGCACCTCGGGCGCCGAGGCGCCGGCGGTCAGCCCGATCACGGCCGGCGTTCCGAGCCAGTCCCAATCGATGTCCGCTGCCCGCGCAATCAGCCGCGAGGGCACGTTCATGCGCTCGGCGACTTCGGCCAGCCGCAGCGAATTGCTGCTGTTGGTGGCGCCGATCACCAGCATTTTCTCGACTTTGGGCGCGATCACCTTGACCGCCGCTTGGCGGTTGGAGGTGGCGTAACAAATATCCTCGCCGCGCGGCGCCCTTATGTCGGGGTAGCGGCGCTGCAGCGCGGCGACGATCTCGGCGGTATCGTCGACCGACAAAGTGGTCTGCGTCAGGAAGCTCAAATTGCCCGGATCGGCGACCTCGATCGCCTCGGCCTGCTCGACCGTCTCGACCAGGGTCATCGCCCCTGCGGGTACCTGGCCGAAGGTGCCGATCACTTCGGGATGGCCGTCATGGCCGATGAACAAGATGTGCCGCCCGGCCTCGATCAGCCGCTGCGCCTGGCGGTGGACCTTGCTCACCAACGGGCAGGTAGCGTCGAGATAATCGAGCCCGCGCGCTTCGGCCGCGGCAGGCACCACCTTGGGCACGCCATGCGCGCTGAACACCACCGGGCGGCCGTCGGGCACTTCGTCGAGTTCATCGACGAATACCGCGCCCATCCCGCGCAGCCGGTCGACAACGAACTTGTTATGGACGATCTCGTGACGGACGTAGACTGGCGGACCGTGAAGCTCGATCGCCTTTTCGACGATCGTGATGGCCCGGTCTACGCCAGCGCAAAATCCGCGCGGCGCGGCGATCAGGATGTGAAGCGGGGGAAGCATGGCGCTCATGTAAGCGATTGCTTGCAGCCAGCCAAGGCGCTTCCTATGACAGCGCCAAATCACGTCGATAAGGATGTCCGCCCTGTGAACGCTCGCCTGCTTCCGCTTATCTGCCTCGCTTTGGTCTCGGCCTGCTCCAAGAAAGGCTCGTTCGAAGACGGCGGCATTTACATCACCCGCTCGACCTGTCCGCAGCTCGGCATTCCGGCGGGCACCGGCGATGTTACCACCTTCGACCCGGCGGGAAGCACCGATGCCCGGGCGATCGACGTCGTTGCGACGATGACCAATTTGCGCGGCACTTGCGACGAGACCGGATCACAGATCATCTCGACCGCCAGCTTCGATGTCGTCGCCACCCGCCGCGATGCTGCCCAGCCGCGCCAGGTCGTGCTGCCGTTCTACAATGTCGTAATGCGCGGCGGCGACCGGATCGTCGCCAAGAATGTCGGCGCAATAGCGCTCAACTTCGCCGCTGGCAGCCTGCGCGCGCAAACCGCGTCGCGAATCGTGGCGACGGTCGATCGTGCCTCGACCGGCTTGCCCGACGATGTCCGCGCCGAACTGACCCGCAAACGCCGCAATGGCGATGCCGATGCTGCGGTCGATCCCTTGTCCGACCCCAAGGTCCGCGACGCGGTCGCCCGCGCCACCTTCGAGCATCTGGTCGGCTTCCAGCTCAGCCAGGACCAATTGCGCTACAACGCCACGCGCTAGTTTTTCACCCCCGCGAATCGATTGACTCAGGCTTGCCCCGCAGTCATTGCCAGTGCGTGTCCTGGGCCCCGGCCCGAGGGTCGCGCGGGAGAGCTCCTTGAATGGAGCGCCGAAGGAGCAACCGCCCCCGGAATCTCTCAGGCAAATGGACCGCGCGGGCCCGGACAGTCTGGAAAGTGTTCGCGCCTCGCGTGGGCCGCCGAAGGGGTAACCGCCTGGCTCACTCGCCAGCCGGGAAAGCTCTCAGGTCTCAGTGACAGAAGGGGGCTCGGGCAATAGTCCGCTCATCGGCGAGCGGTCGTCCGGGCCGTGCCTTGGGAGCGAGACCGATGACCGATACCGACGTCCAGACCCTCGCCCTCGACAGCTGGCATCGCGCTCGCGCCGCGCGGATGGTGCCGTTCGCGGGTTATTCGATGCCGGTTCAATATGAAGGCGTCATCGCCGAACATCTGTGGACCCGGTCCCACGCCGGGCTGTTCGACGTCAGCCACATGGGGCAGCTGATGTTTCACGGCGATCGGGTCGATGCCGCGCTCGAGACCCTGCTTCCGGGCGAGCTCCAGATGCTCAAGGACGGCCGCCTGCGTTATTCGATGCTGCTCGACGAGAATGGCGGGATCATCGACGATCTCATGGCCACCCGGCGCGGCGATCATTTCTATGTCGTCGTCAACGGCGCGACCAAGGTCGGCGATATCGATGAATTCGAAAGTCGCCTGCCGCGCGGCACTGTGCTCGATCATATGAAGGAGCAGGCCCTCCTCGCGCTGCAGGGGCCCAAAGCGGTCGAGGTGCTCGACGCGCTCGCCCCCGGGGTTGGCGACTTGTCGTTCATGCAAGGCGCGATGTTCATCATCGCCGGCACCCCGGCGTGGATCAGCCGCTCGGGCTACACTGGTGAGGACGGCTTCGAAATTTCGATCGCCGCATCCGCTGCCGCCAAGGTCGCCGATGCGCTGACCGCCGACGAACGGGTCAAGCCGATCGGGCTCGGCGCGCGCGATTCGCTGCGGCTCGAGGCGGGGCTGCCGCTCTACGGTCATGATCTCGACCGAGAGACGACCCCGGTGATGGCCGACATCCAGTTCGCGATCGGCAAGCGCCGCCGCGCCGAGGGCGGCTTTCCCGGTGCCGCGCGGATTGTCGGCGAGATCGACCAGGGTCCGGCACAAAAGCGCGTCGGCTTCAACATCGACGGCCGCCAGCCGGTCCGCGAAGGCGCGCTGATCCTCGATGGCGAGGGCAATGAGATCGGCCGCATCACCAGCGGCACCTTCTCGCCCTCGCTCCAGCGCCCGATCGCGATGGGCTATGTCGCCCTGGCCCACGCCGCGCCGGGCACCGCGCTCAAGCTCGAGCAGCGCGGCAAATTGTTCGACGCCGTCGTCACCTCAATGCCGTTCGTTCCCCACCACTATCACCGCAAGCCAGCAGGAGCCTGACGCCATGACCACCTACTTCACCGGCGAGCATGAATGGATCAAGGTCGAGGGCGACACCGCCACGATCGGCATCTCCAATCACGCGCAGGAAGCGCTTGGCGACATCGTGTTCGCCGAAGTCCCCGAGCAGGGCAAGACGCTCAACAAGGGCGACGAGGCGGCGGTGGTCGAATCGGTCAAGGCCGCGAGCGATGTCTATGCCCCGGTGGCGGGCGAAGTGATCCTCGGCAATTCCGCGCTGGCCGACGACCCCGCTTTGATCAACCGCGACCCCGAAGGCGAAGGCTGGTTCTTCAAGATGACATTGGCCGATCCGTCCGAGCTCGACGGCCTGATGGACGAGGCGGCCTACCGCGAATGGGTCAAGACGCTCTGACCATCCTTGTCGCCTCGACCTCGCAATGGGATGCGGCGGATTATGCCCGCAACGGCGGCTTCGTGGCCGCGCTGGGCGAGGCGGCGCTCGACCTGCTCGATCCGCAGCCGGGCGAGCATATCCTCGATGTCGGGTGTGGCGACGGCACGCTCACGCTCAAGATCAAGGATCGCGGGGCGGACGTGGTCGGGATCGACAACAGCCTGTCGATGATCGCCGCCGCCAGGTCCAAGGGGCTCGACGCCCGGCTGATCGACGCCGCCGACCTTAAGTTCGCCGAGGCATTCGACGCGGCTTTCTCCAACGCCACCTTGCACTGGGTGCTCGACAAGGAACGTGCGGCGCGCGCGATCTGGTTTGCATTGAAGTTCAAAGGGCGGTTCGCGGGCGAGATGGGTGGCGCCGGCAATCTCGCCACCCTGCGCCAGGCGCTCGACGACGAATTGGTCGCGCGGGGCTTTGGCCCCCCGACCTATGCCGCCAACTGGTACCCCACCGCCGACGAATTCATTGCGCTATACGAGGAAGCCGGCTTCACCGACATCGAAGCGCGGCTGATCGAACGCCCGACCAAGCTAGACCACGGAGTCGCCGCCTGGGTCACCACCTTTCGCGCTGGCTGGCTCGATCGTGCCGGGGTTCCCCACGAACAGCGCGAAGAGATCGCCGTCGCCGTCGCCACCCGCGTCGGCACTACCACCGCCGACTACGTCCGCCTCCGCTTCATGATGAGAAAGCCGAAATAATGCGTTATCTACCGCTGAGCGACACCGATCGCTCCGCCATGCTCGCCACGATCGGCGCGGCCTCGGTCGACGATCTGTTCCGCGACGTGCCCGAGGCGGCGCGCCTCGATGGCCCAGTCCACGGCCTGCCGCGCCACGCCAGCGAACTGTCAGTCGAACGCCAGCTCGGCGCGATGGCGAAGCGCAACCTTGTCGCTGGCGACGTGCCCTTTTTCCTCGGCTGCGGCGCGTATCGCCACCACGTCCCCGCGTCGGTCGACCACATCATCCAGCGTGGCGAATTCCTTACCGCGTACACCCCTTACCAGCCCGAAATCGCGCAGGGCACGCTGCAAGTCCTGTTCGAATTCCAGACCCAGGTCGCGCGATTGCTCGGGTGCGAGGTCGCCAACGCGTCGATGTACGACGGCTCGACCGCCTGCTGGGAAGCGATCGGCATGGCGCGGCGGATCACGCGGCGAAGCAAGGCAATCCTGTCCGACGGCTTGCACCCGCATTATGTCTCGGTCGCGAAGACAATGGCGCGGTTCACCGGCGACACGCTCGACACCGCATCGCCCACCTTAGCCTCGACGACCGACGCCGAGCGGCTGATCGCGAGCATCGACAAGGACACCAGCTGCGTCGTCGTTCAATATCCCGATATCCTCGGCCGGATCGCCGATTTGACCCCGATCGCCGACGCCGCCCATGCCGCAGGCGCGTTGCTGATCGCGGTGGTGACCGAACCGGTCGCGCTTGGACTGATCAAGGCACCGGGCGAAATGGGCGCGGACATCGTTGTTGGCGAGGGCCAGTCGATAGGGGTCGGGCTGCAGTTCGGCGGGCCCTATGTCGGCCTGTTCGCGACGCGCGAGAAATATGTCCGCCAGATGCCCGGGCGATTGGCGGGGGAGACCGTTGACGCGGAGGGCAAGCGCGGTTTCGTCCTGACATTGTCGACCCGCGAGCA
>JBKJUB010000002.1:0-9748 GCA_046590765.1 Sphingomicrobium sp.
CACCAGGCCGATCGTCCATCCGCGCGCCGAGGCGCGGGCCAGCACCGCCTCGGCCGAGCTGGTATCGACCGTGCCATTGGCGGGATCATAGTCGAGCACCGGGTCGATCACCGCCGCCGCGCCGCTCGTGGGGTCGGCGACCAGATACGACACGGTGTTGGTCGGCTCGTTGAAAAAGGCTTCGATAATCGGATTCATGTGAATCTTCCTCAAATCACGCCTTGACAATGTATTAGCAATATCTAATTTAGCAAGTCCTAATGTAGGAGTTGCGATTAATGTCGCCAGTTTTGTCCCGCCCTGATCTGGACCTAAGCGAGCTCGAGGCCAAGGCCGATCAGGTCGCGGCGGTGATGAAGGCGCTCGCCAACCCGCGCCGCCTGCTGATCCTGTGTAAGCTGGCGGAGGTTGGCGCGGCCAGCGTCAACACCTTGGCGGCGGCCATCTCGCTGTCGCAATCGGCCGTGTCGCAGCACCTTGCAGTGATGCGCGACGAAGGGCTGATCGCCTTCGATCGCGATGGCCAGACCCTTAATTATCGCATCGCCGATCCGCGCATCGTCGCGTTGCTTGACACGCTCTACCAACTTTATTGCGCCCCCCCGGGAGACCCCCAATGACGATTGCCACCATCGACCCGCACGCCGCCGCCGCTTTGCTGGAACAAGGGGCGCAGCTGATCGACGTTCGCGGTGCCGACGAACATGGCCGCGAACGGATTGCCGCAGCGCGCAATGTGCCGCTCGACGCGCTCACCTCCATCGATGGCGATGGGCCGATCATCTTCCACTGCCGCTCGGGCCAGCGAACCCGGCTCCATGCCGCCCGGCTGGTCGCGGCGGGCGGCCCCGCGTCGCTCGTGCTCGATGGAGGGATCGACGCGTGGAAAGCGGCGGGCCTGCCCGTGGTTGCAACCGCCAGGCAATCGATCGACCTGATGCGCCAGGTGCAGATCGGCGGCGGCGCCATCATCCTGCTCGCGATCCTGCTCGGCTGGCTGGTCTCACCCGCTTTCCTCCTGCTCGGCGCGGCGGTCGGGGTTGGCATGCTCCACGCCGGGCTGACGGGATCATGCGCAATGACCGCCTTGCTCGCGCCGATGCCGTGGAACCGCGCGGTCGGCGGATGATCGACGGACTGGTCATGCTGTCGGCGATACTCAGCGGCGCCGCGATCGGACTGATCCTCGGGCTGGTCGGCGGCGGCGGCTCGATCCTCGCGGTACCGTTGCTGGTCCACGTCGTCGGCATTCGCTCGCCGCATGTCGCGATCGGCACCGCTGCAGTCGCGGTCGGGCTCAACGCTGCGATGGGGCTGGTCGGCCATGCTCGTCACGGCAACGTCAACTGGCGCTGCGGCGCGATCTTTGCTGCTACCGGGGTTGCCGGCGCGCTGACCGGCGCCGCGCTCGGCAAGGCTTATGACGGCCAGAAATTGCTGTTCCTGTTCGGCGCGCTGATGGTCGTCGTCGGCCTGTCGATGCTGCGCAAGCGCAATGCCGATCCGCGCCCGGATATCGACCTCACCAGCGCCAACGCCGGCCAGCTTGTTCCCCGCCTCGCCCCGGCCGGGCTTGGGGTCGGCTTATTGTCGGGTTTCTTCGGGATCGGCGGCGGTTTCCTGATCGTGCCGGGGCTGATCTGGGCAACCCGGATGCCGATGACCAAGGCGGTCGGAACGTCGCTCCTAGCCGTCACCGCGTTCGGCCTGTCGACCGCCGCATCCTATGCGCTGTCGGGGCTGGTCGACTGGCCGATCGTCGGACTGATGATCATCGGCGGTGTCGCCGGCGCAACTGCCGGGATCGCGCTCGGCCGGCGGCTGGCGGGCCGCAAGCGGCTGCTCGAAACCGCGTTCGGCATCATGGTGATCGCGGTCGGCATCTACGTCGCGCTCAAAGCGGGGTAGCGCTTTCAGGAACTAATCCCCGTCCCGTCCGCTCATCGATCGAAGCCACTTTCCCCGGAGCATCAATCCATGACCGAAACGCGCGCTGCCACCCTTCACCGCATGGTTTTGCCCGAACACACTTGCCCGTTCGGGGTCCGTGCCAAGCAGATGCTCGAAGACGCCGGGTATGAAGTCGACGACCAGCCGCTGACCACCCGCGCCGAAGTCGATGCGTTCAAGGCGAAAGAGGGCGTGCCCACCACGCCGGTGACATTCATCAACGGCACTCGCTACGCCACCTCGGAAGCGCTGGCCGAGTTCCTCGAAAGCGCCCCCGCCGAATAAAGCGAAGCGCGCGACCGGTTGCCCGATCGCGCGCTCGCTCGTTGGTGCAGACCGCCTCTAGTAATCGCGGCGGAAGTTGGTGTTGCGATCGATGCTCAGCCGCGTGATCTGGCCGCGATAGTCGACCTTGCAGCTGAAGCGCAGCTCGGCATACTGGCCAGCGTTGGCATAGCCCTGGTTATTCCAGCCACCCCAACGCGGATCGACCTGCCCGTAACCCTGCTGCGGGTAGCGCGGGTCGACCGGCTGGCCATAGCCATTCTGTGCATAGCGCGGGTCGTTATAGCCCGTGGTCGGATACTGGCCTTGGTACTGGCCCTGATACTGGCCTTCCTGGCCGGCATAGAGACCACGGTTACGACCGGTATCGATCAGGCCCATCACCTTGAGCCCGCTGGTACGACGCTCGACGCTGGTCACCGCGACCACGCGCGCAGTGCTGCGACCATTATAACCCTGGTTGTAACGCGGGTCGGCGTTGGGATAGCCACCCTGGCCATATTGGCCCTGGTACTGGCCCTGGTACTGGCCCTGATACTGACCCTGGCCATATTGACCCGGATACTGGCTGTAACCGCTATAGCGGCGGTCATTAGCGACCTGTGCTTCGGCAGTGCGCGCACACAGATCAACCGCCTGGCGATCATTGCCCTGGCCGTAGGTCCCGTAACGTCCGCCACCAAGCACGCTGTTGATGATCGCGCCGACGACTCCGCCGTTGTTGGTCGTGCCATATTGACCATAGCCGTAAGGGGTCTGTGCGGCCGCCGGAGCAGCAGCACCGATCAGCATCGCGACGCTGGCCGATCCGACCAGCAGATTGTTGACGATATTCATGTCGAAATTCCTAAAAAAAAGAGCCCCAAAAGATAGGCGCGTCGGCAGTGAAACGGTTTTACCGCAATTCGGGTGCATCGGCTGTGAATAGAGGTGCTGGCTGCTGTTCATGTTGAGCGCCCGCCAACTGCGAACGCCCGGTAGCAACGAGCCGACCGCCCGTCCGGCGCAACCTTGGCGCTAGCTTGGCGTTTAATCGTCATCCAGCCACCGCCGCGCCCCGCTGCACGCGGCCCGGCCAACCAAAGGAATTCCCCCATGCCTTATGCCAACGCCAAGGACGGCACCGACCTTTATTACAAGGATTGGGGCAAGGGAAAACCGGTCGTCCTGATGCATGGCTGGCCGCTGACCGGCGACACCTTTGACGATTTAGGCATCGCGCTGGCCGACAAGGGCTATCGCGCGATCCTCACCGACCGTCGCGGCTTTGGCCGGTCGGACCAGCCGTGGACCGGCAATGATTATGACACTTACGCGGAGGACATCACCGCGATCCTCGACGATGCCAAGATCAGCGAGCCGGTCGCCTTGGTCGGCTTCTCGATGGGCGGCGGCGAAGTCGCGCGCTTCCAGACCAAATTCCCCGGCCGCACGTCTGCGGCAGTACTGATCAGCTCGGTCGTCCCGTACATGCTCAAGACCGACGACAATCCAAATGGCGTTCCGCAGGCGACATTTGACGAGATGACGGCGGGCATGAAGAAGGATCGCGCGGCCTTCTTCACCGGCTTCTTCAAGGACTTTTACGGTCCCGGCACGGTCAGCGACGAAGTGCTGATGAACAGCTGGCGGCAGACGATGCTGTCGGGCACCAAGAACATGCTCGACGCGGCCAAGGCGTTCGCCACCACCGACTTCCGCCCCGATCTCGCCAGCTTCAAGTCACCGACCCTGGTGATCCACGGCACCGCCGACAAGACCGTCCCGATCGACGCCACCGGGCGGGTCGTCGCGGCGCAGGTCCCCGGCGCCAAGCTGATCGAATATGACGGCCGCGCCCACGGCCTGTTTGCGACCGACAAGGATCGGTTGATCGCGGATGTCACCGCCTTCCTCGACGCCAGTCTCGGCGCCGATACCCGCAGCGCAATCCCGCTTACCCAGGAAGCCTAAGCCACGCTCGGCGCCGTCCATCCTCACCGGATGGGCGGCGTCGCTCAGCTTTTCGTGCAATTCATTTCGGGCTTGCCGGGAACGACCAGAGTCGCTTCGCCACCATGCTCCCAGAAACTCCATTCCTCGCCATTCCAGCGCCCGACAAAGCGCGCCCCCGACGCCGCGTCGGCATGGTCGAGCGCCACCGTCTGGCCATTGGATTCGACCGCCACCGCGCCCGGATCGCTGTTGATAAAGGTCACCGCCAGCGGCTTGTCCAGCCCCTTGCACGCGAACCCCACCGGCCCGACCGAAATCCCGCCCACATCGCCCGGAGTCCCTGTGCGCAATTGATGGATTCGCAGCGCTGCATTGGCCATCACGCACAGGCGCAGCTCATCGGCCTTGCCGCACGCGTCGCGTTCCTTGGCCCAGGCCGCGTGCCCCGCCGCGTCGCCCGCCCCGAGCCGCGCCGCTTCGCGATCCATCGCGGCGAGGTTGGCATCGGCGCAGACCAGTTCCTGCGCTTGGCCCCGCGCCGCATTGCAATCGAAGCTCGCGGTGATTTCGCGATCGGCGGGCGCCGCTGATTTTGGTGCAGCGGCCACCACGCGATTATCCGCCGCTTTCTGCTCGCACGCCGTCAACGCAAACGCTGCAACCGCCACCACGAGGATTCCGCGCATCGCATTACCTCCATCCAACCGATGGCGGGTGATACATCAAATGACGATGGCGCGATGCGCTTTTGTGCACGACCGCCTAACGCGGCATATTCGCGAGCCTGGCCTGGCGATCGCTGGCCGCCAAAACCAGCAGCATGACGATCAATGCAACGCTATATTCCATGCCGCCAATGCCATGCTCACCGACAAACCAGCCGAGTTTGACGTGGATAAGCAAGATCCCGACGGTCGCGATGACCAGCAGCGGGATGACGGCGAAACGGACGTAGCGGTTGAGCAGGATCAGCGTCCCGCATCCAAGTTCGGCGATGGTGATCGCCCACACCCAAATGATGCCGTGCGGGAAGCCCTGCGTTTCCATGAATTGCCCGAACTGGGTGATCGATCCGTTGGCGATTCGCACCGCCGCATGGGCCATGAACAATGCGGGCGTGACGATCCGCAACATGGTCAATGCGAGTTCTTGGCTAATCCATGGAAAGTTTCGCATCTCGCCCCCGCAATGCAGTGTCTCGCGGCATGTGCGGGCGTCCACTAGAGAACGGCAATCGACTTTCGACCAATCGACCAAGCGCAAGCCGCTTAGTGCGCCGCGTCCCCCGCCTGCGCGTCTTCAGGCGTTTCGGCAGCAACTGGCGCGGGCCCGTCTTTCGACTTGTCGAGCTCCATCCAGTCGCGGAACTCGAGATGGTAGAGCATGTCCAGCACTTCGAACTCCACCGCCGCCGGTTGCGAAATATTGCTGTTCCACAATGCCACCACCCCGCTTTTCAGCTTGGGGTCGAACAGGATCAGCGATCGATAGCCGTTGATCCCGCCGCGGTGGCCGACGATGTGATGCCCGGCATAATCGTAGCTGCGCCAGCCAAAACCGTAATATGGATCGTGCAGTCGCTCGGCGAACTTGCGCAGCCGTCCGCGTTCGCTTGGAGTCGCCACCATCGGCGCGTGGATCTGGTCGAGCAGTTTCTGGTCGAGCACGTCGGGCATCCCGCCCATCTGCGCGATCATCCACAACGCCATATCCTTGATGTTGCTGTTGACCCCGCCCGCCGCCGGCACGCGATAATAAGCATCGCTCATCGGCAATTCGCGCCGCCCGACGGCATGCGGCCGGGCCCAGCTCGGCGCTCCTTCGAGCCCCGCCCGGGTGACGCTCGCCGAAGTCATGCCCAGCGGCTTGAACAAAAGATCGGGGACGGCTTGCTGATACGGTTCGCCCATCGCCTTGGCGACCGCCTCGCTCGACGAATCGAAGGCCACATTCTGGTAGGACCAGCACGTCCCCGGCGCGCACAATTGCGCCAGCGTTGCCAGTTGCTGGCGGATCAGGCGCGGGTCCTGCCCTTCCTCCAGCCGGTCGTCATAAGCATTGCGATACAGCCCCAGCCGGTGGCTCAGCACGTCGGCCAGCGTTGCGGCATATTCTCGCCCACCCGGCAATTTCAAGGTCGATGAGTAATGGGCGATCGGCGCATTGAGGTTGAGCTTTCCCATCTCGGCCAGTTTGGCGGCCATTGTTCCGGCAACGCCCTTCGATACCGACGCCCAGCGGAACACCGTCAGCGGCGTCACCAAATTGCCCGACCCGGCCTGCGTCTCGCCATAGCCTTTGACGAAGGTGATCCGCCCATTTTCGACGATCCCGACCGCCATCCCGACCATCGACGGCTGCGCCATCATCCGCTGCAGTCGCGCGTCGAGCGCAGCATAATCGATGTCGCGTCGGTCGGTAGTCGACACTTTCGCAAGCGCTGCATAGGCCGAAGACGACTTGCCCGGCGGCTTGTCCGATCCGATGAAGATCAAATGGCCGCTCAACGCGAGTCCGCCGATGACCAGCGCGATAAACGCCAGCCCGATTTGCAATAGCCGTTTCAAATGAAGATCTTCCCTCTGCCCGAGCCGCTGTGGCGGGGCATCTGCCGCCACTCAATCGGGTCCGCGCGCCCCTGCGCCAAAGCGAGCGCCTCGGACGACGAATGACGCTCGAACTGGAATTCCTGTCGCGCCTCGCCTAAAGCCCCGGCCAACATGCAATTCCTCAAGACATTGGCCTGGATCCTGGTCGCGGTGCTGGCGGCGATCGTCGCGGGCAATAATTGGCGCGACGTGACGATCGATCTGTGGAGCAATCTGCAAGTCGACATCAAGATTCCAATGCTGCTGCTGGCGGTGTTCGTGATCGGCTTCCTCCCCACCTGGCTCGTCATGCGCGGCAAGCTATGGCGGCTTGAACGCCGGATTGCGGTCGACGTGCCGGCGATTCCGGCCCCGCTCGCCACCTATAATGAGGGCGAACAATGACCAGCCCGATCTATGTCGCGCTCGATACCCCCGATCTCGATCGCGCCAAAGCCATCGCAAAGGCCGTCAAGCGCCACGCTGGAGGGCTCAAGCTCGGGCTTGAATTCTTCGCCGCCAACGGCCCCGCCGGGGTAGCCGATCTCGCCCATCTCGGGCTGCCGATCTTCCTCGATTTGAAGCTCCACGACATTCCCAACACTGTCGCCAAGGCGGTCCAGTCGCTGCGCATCCTCGAACCCGCGATCCTCACCGTCCACGCTGCGGGCGGACGGGCTATGCTCGAAGATGCCAAGGCCGCTGCGCCCGCGCATACCAAGGTGATCGCGGTCACTGTCCTGACCAGCCTCGACAATCGCGACCTCGGCCGGATCGGGGTTTCGGGCGGCAGCCACGCGCAGGTCGTCCGCCTTGCCGGACTCGCGCAGGAGGCTGGCCTCGACGGCATCGTTTGCTCGGGCGAAGAAGTCGCCGAAGTGCGCAGGAGCTGGAAGGACGGCTTCTTCGTCGTCCCCGGCATTCGCCCCGCCGGCGACGATGTCGCCGACCAGAAGCGCGTCATGACCCCGCGCGCTGCGATGGACGCCGGTGCCTCGATCCTCGTCATCGGCCGCCCGGTCACTGGCGCCGAGGACCCCGACGCTGCATTGCGCGCGATCGCCGGAACCCTGTGATGTCGTTGGAGACGATCGAATGAGTTGGCTTGACCGAGTGCGCAATGGAATTCCCTTCCTGCCCAAACGGCAGGTGGCCGACAATCTGTGGCACAAGTGCAAGAAATGCGACGCAATGGTCTTCACCAAGGAGTGGGAGGACAATCTGTTCTGCTGCCCGCGCTGCGACCATCACGACCGCATCGGCCCCGCCGCTCGGTTCGGGCAACTGTTCGACGGCGGCAGTTACAAGCTGCTCCCGACCCCCGACGTGCGCGAGGATCCGCTTCGCTTCCGCGACACCAAGCGTTATTCCGACCGGCTCAAGACCGCCCGCGCCGCGACTGAAGAAAAAGACGCTTTGCTGCATGCCGAAGGACTGATCGGTCGCCGCAAGGCAATCGTCGGGGTGCAGGATTTCGCCTTCATGGGCGGATCGATGGGGATCGGGGTCGGTGCCGCCTTCCTCGCCGGGGTGCGCGCCGCAATCGCCGCCAAGGCGCCCTACGTCTTGTTCACCGCCGCCGGCGGCGCGCGGATGCAGGAAGGCATTTTATCCCTGATGCAAATGCCGCGCACCACCGTGGCGCTGGCCCAGCTCAAGGAAGCTGGCCTGCCCTATATCGTCGTGCTGACCGACCCGACCACCGGCGGGGTGACCGCTTCCTATGCGATGCTCGGCGACGTCCAGCTGGCCGAGCCCGACGCCCTCATCGGCTTCGCCGGGCAGCGCGTGATCGAACAGACCATTCGCGAGAAATTGCCCGAAGGCTTCCAGCGCGCCGAATATCTGCTTGAGCATGGCATCATCGACGCGGTCGTCCGCCGCCACGATCTCAAGGACCGGCTCGCCAGCCTGATCGACTATCTCGCCCCGACCAAGGCCAAGGGCAAGAAAGCCGCCTGATGCGCGAGGTCGTGCGGGCCGACGATCCGCGGCTCGCGGCGCTGATCGCGCGCCAGGCGACCCAATATGCCGATGACGACCAGCTCGGGCTCGACCGGATCACCGCCTTGCTCGACGCGCTCGGCCGCCCGCATGACCACCTGCCGCCGGTGTTTCATATCGCCGGGACCAACGGCAAAGGCTCGACCTGCGCCTTCCTCCGCGCCGGGCTGGAAGCCGCGGGGCACCGCGTCCACGTCTTCACCAGCCCGCACCTCGTCCGCTACAACGAACGCATCCGCCTTGCCGGGACGCTCATCACCGATGCGCAATTGGCCGAGGTCATGGCGCGCGTGCTCGACGCCAACGATGCGGTTGGCGGCAGCCTGTTCGAGGTCAACACCGCCGCCGCTTTCGTCGCCTTCGCCAACACCACAGCCGACGCCGTCGTGCTCGAAGTCGGACTCGGCGGCCGCCTCGATGCGACCAACGTGGTTCCCGCCCCCGCCGCCTGCGGAATCGCCAGCATCGGCCTCGATCACCAGCACTTCCTCGGCGACACCCTCGCCGCAATCGCAACCGAAAAAGCCGGCATCGCAAAAAAAGGAATTCCCCTGATCAGCCTCGCCCAACCGTCCGAGGCGGAGGAGGCAATCAAGGTAACCGCTGCAGTGACCGGCTCACCTCTCTTGTTGGAAGCCCGCGAGTGGCAATTCGACCCAAGCCTCATCCCCAACCTTCCCGGCGCGCACCAGATCCGCAACGCCAACCTCGCCTGGCAAATGCTCGCCGCCCAGTCCGCCCTCCCCGTCACCAAGGCCGAGTTCCGCGCTGGCCTCGCCGCCGCCACCTGGCCCGCCCGCTACCAGCGCCTCGCCGATGGCCCGCTCACGCAAGGCGTCGAAACCTGGCTAGATGGTGCGCATAATCCCGACGCTGCCACCGCCCTCGCCGCCGAACTGGAGCAGCGCGGCCCGATGCACTTGATCCTCGGCATCCTCGCCACCAAGGATTCCGCGTCGATCGTCGACCTGCTCGCCCCGCACGCG
>JBKJUB010000075.1:0-10242 GCA_046590765.1 Sphingomicrobium sp.
GGCGAATTTGCACACCGAAGCGCGTTTCTGGACAAATTCGACGTCGAGCGTGAGGAGGCAGCCGGGCTCGACCGGAACGCGGAACTTCGCGCCGTCGATGGCCATGAAGTAAACCAGCTTGCCCGATCCCGCGAGGCCAAGCGATTCGACCGCAAGCACGCCTGCGGCCTGCGCCAGCGCCTCGATGATCAGTACGCCGGGCATGATCGGGCGCCCCGGAAAATGACCCTGGAAGAATGGCTCGTTGATTGTCACCGCCTTGACCGCGGTGATCGAGACATCGCGCTCGAGCCGTTCGACGCGGTCGACGAGCAGCATCGGGTAACGATGCGGCAGCGCCTCCATCACCCGCCGGACATCCAGCGGGCCGAGGGAGGCGCTCTCCTGAGGCATGTCGCTCACGCGCGGGCCTTAACGACCGGTCGGGCGGCTCTGCTGCGGCAGCGGCGTAACGCTGACCGACGGGAGCTGCGAGTTGAGCGCCGACAGCACTTCAGCGGTGATGTCACCGGCCGGGTTGCTGGCCAGGGTCGCATTCTTGCCAATCACGATATCGGCCTGACGGCGAACGCGGGCCTGCTCGGCAATGATCACCACGCGATTGGCGATCTGTTGCTGGACGTTGGCCTGGGTCGATTCGATCGAGCGCTGCTTCGACGCGAGTTCGGTCTGTGCAGCTTGCTGGCGGGCCTGGAAGTCGGCTGCACGCTTCTTGAGCGCTGCATCGGGTTCCTTGCCGGCGAGACCGCGAGCGGCGGCTTCGATCGCCTGCGCTTCGGGCTTAAGCTGGGCTTCAAGCGCCTGGGCGCGGGCCTGGCCGGCTTTGACCTGGCCCTGGATGGATGCAGTTGCCGAACGGCACGCAGTGCATTCGTTGAGCACCTTGTCGAGATCGACAATCAGCACTGCCGGCGCGGCCGAAGCGGCGGCAGGCAGCAGGAAGGAAGCGGCGGCAACCGCCGAGAACAGGATTTTGCGCATTAGAATTGAGTCCCTACGTTGAACGAAAAGAGCTTGGTTTGATCGCCTTCCTGCTTGAGCAGGGCCTTGGCGAGATCGATCCGAAGCGGGCCGAAAGGCGAATTCCAGTTCACTCCGATCCCGATCGCCAGGCGCGGACGCGGCGAATTGCCGACAAAGGTTTCCCTGAAGCCGGAATTGGGCTGATAGACGAAATCGTCGGCGGTGCCGGGTCCGCCGACGTTGCAAACATCCCCCGGTACAAGAATCTGAAGATCCGGATCAGTACCGGCATCCGCGCCATCGGGGCCAGCGCACACACCGGGAAGATCGTCGAGCCGCGGCTTCTTGATGCCCCACACCGAGCCGACATCAATGAACGCGGCCGGGCGCAACCCGAGGCTGCGGATGTTGGCACTGACCGGAATTTCAAGCTCGATCCGGCCCATGTAATAAGCCCTACCGCCGATCGCATCGCTGATGATGTTCTTGGTATTGCTGCGCAACGTCGTCGGCGAATCATAGGGTGTGCGGATGACCCGCGGACCAATTCCGCGAATGTCGAATCCGCGTAACTGCGCGCCGAAGAAGCGGTCGTTGATGCGGATTGCGTCACGTCCCGGGCCGGGGTCGCTCTGCAGCGGATGAATATAGCCTGCCTCGCCATGGACCGAGAGCAAGAATTCCTTCGGCAAGGCGAAATATTTGGTCGCGTCGAGCCGGGTCCGGGCGTATTTGACGTCGCCGCCGAGCCCGGCAAAATCCTGGTTCAGCGTGATCCGCTGGCCGCGGGTCGCCCGAATGCCATTGCGATCATCGTAAATCAGCGAATAACCGACCACCGAACTGATCGTCGTTCCCAGCTGGTCGCACAGATAGCGGCCGGCGCGGCGCGGGTTGCAGGCGGCAGGCAACGGGCCGGTGCCGTCGGGATCAGTGAAGAACGTGCCCTCGTCGAGCGACAATTTGTCCTGAATCAACTGATAACGAGTGCCGAGGCTGATATATTCGGTAATCGGGAAACCAAGCCGCAGCGCGCCGCCGGTGCTGAGCTGCGAATAAGTCGTGTTGCGGCGGCTGCCAGTGTTGCTGAAGCTACTGCTATCCTTGCGGAAGAGGTCGGCACCGAACAGGATATTCTTGTCGAGCAAATAGGGTTCGACGAAGCCCAACTGGACTGATCGCGAATAACGCGACCAATTGACTCCCGCATTCACTTCCTGGCCCTTGCCGAGAAAATTGCGCTGCGCGATGTTGGCCGAGATGATGAACTTTTCGAGGCTCGAATAGCCGGCTGACAGTTGCAACTCGCCGGTCGATTTTTCCTCGACATCGACCCCGAGCACAACCCGATCGGGGGTCGAACCTTGCGTCTGCTTAATCTCCAGCTTCTCCTGGAAAAAGCCGAGCGACTGGATCCGGTCCTGCGAGCGCTTGATCTTTATCGCATTGAAGGCGTCGCCCTCGTTAACCCGAAACTCGCGGCGGATGACCTTGTCGCGGGTGATGGTGTTGCCGTTGATGTCGATCCGCTCAACATAAACCCGCGGCGAATCGTTGACCCGGAACATGATGTTCATCAGCTTCTTGTCAGCGTCGCGATCATAGGCCGGATTGATGTCAGCGAAGGCATAACCCTTCGACCCGGCGAGTTCGCTGAGGCCGGTAACGACATCCTCGATCGACTTGGCATTGAACCAGTCGCCGGACTTAATCCGGAGAAGGCTCTTGATCGTCTCCGAATTGAAATCACGAAGACTGCTTTCGGCGTCGATCGTCCCGAACTTGTAGCGCGGGCCTTCCTCGACAACATAGGTAATGACGAAGTCGCGACGATCGGGCGTCAGCTCGGCGAGCGCCGAGACAACGCGGAAATCGGCATAGCCTTCGGTGAGGTAGAACGCACGCAGCTTCTGCTGGTCGGCGGCCAGGCGATCGGGATCGTAGCTGTCGTTGGTCTTGAAGAAGCCAAGCACGCCACCAGCTTCCTTGGTGAACATCTCCTTGCGCAACCGGCCGTCGCCATATTGATCGTTGCCGATGATGTTGATGGCGCGGACCTTGGACGTCGGGCCTTCGTTGATCTCGAACACCAGGTCGACGCGATTCTGGTCAAGCTGGACAATTTTTGGCTCGACCGTGGCAGCGAACCGACCGCCGCGCTTGTACAATTCGATGATCCGATCGACATCCGAACGAACCTTTGAGCGAGTGAAAATCTGGCGCGGCGCGAGGCGGATCTCGGGCTGGATCTTGTCGTCCTTGATCCGCTTATTGCCTTCAAGGATGATGCGGTTGATGACCGGATTTTCCTTGACCTCAAGCACCAGCGCGCCGGTATCGGCACCGCCGATTACCACATCGGCAAACAATTCGGTCGCGTAGAGATCCTTGAGCGCCGCATCGAGCGTCTCGGCGGTATATTGAACGCCGGGTGAGAGGTTGGAATAAGAAATCACCGTCGCTGGCTCGAGCCGCTCGGCGCCGCGCACAGAGATCGAGCGAATCGTCCCGGAAACCGGCGGACGGCTAACCTGCACCGCCGGTTGCTGCTCCGCCGGGGCGGCGGAAACTGGGGTAGCCTGGGCGAACGCGGGCGCGGAAAAACCGCCCAGGATCGTTCCCACCATAAGCATCGCGCCAGTGCGAGTGCCGATTGCCTTGCTGCTGCTTGAAATCACGCGTCCCCGCCTTTTACTTGATTGTGGGCGCGTGGCCACGCGCCGCCGGTCTTAGTCCATCGAAGCCCTGCCCGACCTGCGCTAACCAATCAAGCGCCCAACACCATCCCACAGCCCGAAAAAGCCGAGATCGTTGAAGGTTGCGACCAACAGCAGGGCAAGCAGGAATGCGAGTCCGCCACGGAACGCCCATTCCACCACCCGATCGTTGGCCGGCCTGCGCCGAACCGCTTCGATCGAGTAGAGGACCAGATGTCCGCCATCCAGCATCGGGATTGGCAACAAGTTGATGAATCCCAGATTAATCGAGAAGATCGCGATCAGCGATATGAACTCGTACATCCCGAGCGACGCCTGCTGACCGGCAATCTGCGCCATCCTCAGCGGGCCGCCCAAATCCTTGATCGAGCGGCGGCCGCTGACGATCTGCCACAAGCCATCGGCCATCGAGCGAGTGGTCTTGACGGTGGCAACGACCGCTTCGGGGATCAGCCGCAGCGCTGGCACCGGGACGGCTACCCGCTGGCTTCCAAGCACGCCCAACTGGCCAATCCGGAAACGCTGGCCGAACCGATTCGACTGTTCAACACTGTCGAAAACGGTCGGCAGTACCAACGTCTGGCCGCCGCGCGCCACCCGAATGTCGACTTTTTCGCTGGGCCGTAGGGCAACGAAATCGGCCAATTCCTCGAAACTGCCGATGCTTCGGTCGGCCATTGCAATGATCCGGTCGCCGGGCCGGATGCCCGCGACCTGCGCTGCGCTGCCCGGCCTGACGTCGCTGATCACGCTGGCGGTACGCGGCATGCCGACAATCGCGAAGAAGGCGGCGAAGATCAAAATGGCGATGATAAAATTGGTCGCCGGGCCGGCCAGCACAATTAAAAATCGCTGCCACGCCGGGCGGAGGTGGAAGCTCTGGCGGCGAAGGTTGGGCGAAAGATCGTCATTGTGCTTGGTGGTGCTGGCCGGATCATCGTCGCCGATGAACTTCACATAACCGCCAAGCGGCAGCATGCCGACTTTCCAGCGCGTGCCGCGTTTATCAGTCCAGCCAGCAATTTCCTTGCCGAATCCGATAGAAAAGGCCTCGGCCCCGACCCCGAACCAGCGCGCCACCCAATAATGGCCAAGCTCATGACCAATGATTAGCGGACCAAGCGCGGCGAGGAAGGCGATCGCGACAAACCAGGCGGGGGGTTGGGCAAGCATCAGGCGGGGACCATCGGCATGGTTTCGGCGACCATGGCGCGAACCGCCTGATCGAGCGCGATCACCTCGGCGATCGATTGCGGTGCGGGGGCGTCGGTCTGGTCGATCGCTTGTTCGACGCGCCGCGCGATGTCGCCGAACGCGATTCTACGGTCGAGGAAGGCAGCGACGGCGAGTTCATTGGCGGCGTTAAGGACAATCGCCTCCCCCTGCCCGCTTTCCAGAGCGGCGCGGGCCAGACGAAGCGACGGGAAACGCGCCTCATCCGGCGCTTCGAACGTCAGGCTGGCGATCTTGATCAGGTCCAGCGGCTCGGCGCGGGTTTCGATCCGCTCCGGCCAGGCGAGGCAATGCGCAATCGGGATGCGCATGTCGGGCGAGCCAAGCTGGGCGATGGTCGAGCCATCGACATATTCGACCATCGAATGGATCACCGATTGCGGATGGACGAGGATGTCGATCCGCTCGCTTGGCAGCCCGAACAGATGATGTGCTTCGATCAGTTCGAGTCCCTTGTTCATCATTGTCGCGCTGTCGATCGAGATTTTTGCCCCCATCGACCAATTGGGATGCTTGAGCGCCTGCTCGGGGCGGGCAACATCCATGTCAGCCTTGGACCAGTTGCGGAACGGACCGCCGCTGGCAGTCAGGATCAACTTTGCTACGCCTTCGGCGCTATTGCCCGCAAGACACTGGAAAATAGCATTATGTTCGCTGTCGACTGGTAAAATGGTTGAGCCGCTGCGTTTGGCCGCGTCGGTCATCAGCGACCCAGCGGTAACCAGCGCTTCCTTGTTGGCGAGCGCGATCGTTCGCCCGGCCTCGACTGCGGCCATGACCGGTTCGAGGCCCGCGCAGCCGACAATTGCAGCCATTACCCATTCGGCATCGCCAGCTGCCGCTTCAAGCAATGCGTCGTGTCCGGTTGCGGCGCGGCAATCGGTACCAGCCAAGGCATCGCGAAGTTCGGCAAGCTTGGTCTCGTCGGCAATGACCGCGAGCTTTGCACTGGTGCGGCGAGCGCAGTCGGCCAGCGCGAGGGCGTTCGTCGCGGCGGTCAGCGCCACGACTTCGAACCGGTCGGAGTGCCGCTCGACCAAATCGAGAGTCGACGTTCCAACCGACCCGGTCGCGCCGAGAATCGAGATCCGCCTCACCGGAGCAGTCCTGCCAGCAAGCAGAGCACGGTCAAGGTCGCGACGATGACCAGCCCGTCGAGCCGGTCGAGCATCCCGCCGTGGCCGGGCAGGATCGTCCCGCTATCCTTGACCCCGGCGCGGCGTTTCATCCCGCTTTCGAACAAGTCCCCGCCTTGCGCCGCCGCAGCGAATAACGGCGCCAGCCACAGCAATGGCAAGGGCAGCATGACATATTGCACCCACGCCCAGCTCGCGAGTCCGGCGCTGACCATTCCGCCGACCAGCCCGGCAATGGTCTTGTTGGGGCTGATCGTCGGCGCCAGCTTGGGCCCGCCGATCGCCCGGCCCGCGAAGTATGCGCCAATGTCGGTCGTCCAGGTGACGATGAACACCCAGTAGAGCAGTTCGAGCCCCTGCGGCGCGCGATCGCGGATCCATAGCAGGGCGAGCGTCGGCACCAACGCGTACAACACGCCCCCGGCCGTCCAGCCGAGCCCCCACCCCTCGGTCATCCGCCGCCATTCGGTGAACATCACGCCGGCCGCCAATGCCGCCAGCACTGCGAAAGTATAGCCACCGAGGAAAGCCGCGCCGAGCGCGATCCCCGCCATGACGATCCCCGACACGCTTCGAACAACGAGATTATTCATCGACCACCAAACCGGCGCTGGCGCGAGGCGAAAGTGCTGAGTGTGGCGGCAAAGGCGCGTTCGTCAAAGTCGGGCCACAACGTGTCGACGAAGATCAGTTCGGCATAGGCCGCCTGCCACAGCAGGAAGTTGGACAGCCGCACTTCGCCCGAGGTGCGGATCAGCAAGTCGAGCGGCGGCAAATCGGCGGTCTGCATTGCCTGGTCGAGCGCGGCTTCATCGATCGTCACCGGGTCGCGGGTTCCCGCCGCAACCTCCTCGCCTAGCCGGCGTGCTGCTGCGGCGATTTCCCCGCGTGAGCCATAATTGAGCGCGACCACCAACGTCAGTTTGGTGTTGTTTGCGGTGCGCTCGACCGCGCCAAGCAAACGTTGCTCAAGCTGCGGGCCAAAAGCTGCCGGATCGCCGATCAGCTGGAGCCGGACATTCTCTTGCTCGAGTGTCTTCAGTTCTTTCTCGACATAGTAACCGAGCAAGCCCTTGAGATCGCTGACTTCGGCTTCAGGTCGCCGCCAATTCTCGGACGAAAAGGCATATAAGGTAAGCACTTCAACTCCGGCATCAGATGCTGCTCGGAGTGTGTTTCGAACCGCCTCCGCCCCTGCCCGATGCCCGGCGGCCCGCGGCAATCCGCGCTTCGCCGCCCAGCGCCCGTTGCCGTCCATGATGATCGCGACATGGCGCGGGACATCGCTTCCGCCCGTAGGCTGGACAGGCGGGTCAGCCCCTTCCAGCGCGGCGGGGCGAGCCGTCACTTGCCGAGGATTTCCTGTTCCTTGGCGTGGCTGCCGGTGTCGATTTCCTTGATCGTTTCGTCGGTCATTTTCTGAACCTCAGTCTCGAGCCGCTTGCGGTCATCTTCGCTGATCTCATGCTTTTTTTCGTCAGCCTTGAGGTGATCCATCCCATCGCGGCGCACATTGCGCACTGCGATCCGCGCCTTTTCGGCATATTGGCCGACCAGCTTGGCGAGTTCCTTGCGGCGCTCCTCGGTCAGATCGGGGATCGGCAGGCGGATCATGGTGCCGTCGCTGATCGGGTTAAGACCCAACCCGGCGGAGCGAATCGCCTTTTCGACCGCGTTGACATTGCCCTTGTCCCACACCTGGACCGACAGCAGCCGCGCTTCGGGAGCAGAGACGGTCGCAACCTGGTTAAGCGGCATTTGCGCACCATAGACCTCGACATTGATCGGATCGAGCAAGTTGGTCGACGCGCGCCCGGTGCGAAGCCCGACGAGGTCATGTTTAAGCGCTTCGACCGCGCCGTGCATCCGGCGCTGGAGGTCGGCCTTGTCGTAGGTCGGCATGTCTTACTCTCCCTGGACGATCGTCGCGGTCCCGCGCCCGGCAAGCACATCGGCAAGATTGCCAGGCTCGCGGACGTTGAACACCACAATCGGAATATCGTTGTCGCGGCACAGTGCAACCGCCGAAGCGTCCATGACCTTCAAATCGTCGGCCAGCACCCGGCCAAACCCGATCTTGTCATAGCGCTTGGCGCTTTTGACCTTCTTCGGATCGGCATCATAGACGCCATCGACGCTGGTGCCCTTGAACAAGGCGTCGCACTTCATTTCGGCCGCCCGCAAGGCGGCGCCGGTGTCGGTGGTGAAATAAGGGCTTCCCACCCCCGCGGCGAAAATCACCACGCGTCCCTTGGCGAGATGGCGCTCGGCACGGCGGCGGATCACCGGCTCGCACACCTGGTCCATCTTGATCGCCGACTGGACGCGGGTCTCGACCCCAAGCTTCTCTAGCGCATTCTGCATCGCCAGCGCGTTCATCACGGTCGCCAGCATGCCCATATAATCGGCCTGGGCGCGGTCCATCCCCTTGGCGGCACCGGCCATGCCGCGGAAGATGTTGCCACCGCCGATGACAAGGCACAATTCGAACCCCTGGTCGCGCGCCGCCTTAACCTCGGCAGCGAGCCCGGCAACCGCTTCCTGGTCGATCCCGAACTGTCCCGCGCCCATCAGCGCCTCGCCCGACAGCTTCAGCAATATTCGGTTGAAGCGCGGGCGGGTCATGCTCTCTCCTGGGCAGGGTCGCTGGCCCACTGAACGACAGATGGGCAAGGGCGCTTTAAGACGCCCCCGCCCCGCTGCCAACCGCCTTATGATTGCGACCGGGCCTTCTCAGCCGACCGGCTGTGGCACGCCCGAGGCGGCGGCGACTTCGGCGGCGAAGTCGCTGGTGGCCTTTTCGATGCCTTCGCCTAGCTGGAAGCGCTCGAACGCCTTCACGGCGATCGGCGAACCGGCTTCCTTGGCGGCCGAAGCGATGACGTCGGCGACCGGGGTCTTACCGTCGATCACATATACTTGGCTGAGCAATGCATTTTCCTTGGCGAACTTAGCCATCGTCCCGTCGACCATCTTCTCGACGATGTTGGCCGGTTTGCCGCTCTCATTGGCCTTTTCGATCGCAATCGCCCGCTCACGGGTAAGCAGATCGGCGTCCAGACCCTCGGCGTTGAGCGCGAGCGGATTAGCCGCGGCGATGTGCATTGCCAGAAATTTGCCAAGCGAATTCAGCGAGCTTGCTGAAGCAGCGCTTTCTAGCGCGACCAGCACGCCGATCTTGCCCATGTTGGGGGCAGCGGCATTGTGAACGTAACTGACGACGACGCCCTGATCGACATCGAGCACGGCAGCGCGGCGCAGCGACTGATTCTCGCCAATCGTGGCAATGTTGTTGGTCAGCGCCTCGGCGACGGTGCCACCCGACGGATAGGCCGAATTGCCGAGTGCCTCGACATCGCTGCCGGTGGTCAACGCAAGCTTTGACACATCGCGGACGAATGCCTGGAACTGATCATTCTTGGCGACGAAATCAGTCTCAGAGTTAACCTCGACGATCGCGCCCTTATTGCCCTCGACGGCAACGCCAACCAGCCCCTCAGCAGCGGTGCGGCCGGCCTTTTTGGCGGCAGCCGACAGCCCCTTGGCGCGAAGCCAGTCGACCGACGCTTCCATCTCGCCATTATTTTCGGCCAGCGCCTTCTTGCAATCCATCATGCCGGCGCCAGTGCGCTCACGCAATTCCTTCACCGAAGCGGCGGTGATCTCAGCCATGTCTATTCTCCAAATGAAATGATGGGACGCGTTGCGGTGAGCCCCGGCCCCCGCGACGCGCCCCCAATGCTGGTCGCGAGGGTGTTAGGCCTCGAGCGCGGCTTCCACCGGCGGTTCGGCCATTGCACCGATATCTTCGCCGCGCGCAGCCGCATTGCCGGTCTTGCCCGACATTGCCGCATTGGCGATCGCTTCACAGTAGAGGCGGATCGCGCGGGCGGCGTCGTCGTTGCCCGGGACGGGGAAGGCGATGCCATTCGGGTTCGAGTTGGAATCGAGGATCGCGACGACCGGGATGCCAAGCACATTGGCTTCCTTGATCGCCAGTTCTTCCTTGTTCGAATCGATCACGAACATGACGTCGGGAAGGCCGCCCATGTCGCGGAGCCCGCCAAGGCTCTTCTCAAGCTTGTCGCGCTCGCGGGTCTGCTGGAGAACTTCCTTCTTGGTCAGGCCGGCGGTGTCGCCGCTGAGCTGCTCCTCAAGCGTCTTGAGACGTTTGATCGAGTTGGAAACCGTCT
>JBKJUB010000163.1:0-3084 GCA_046590765.1 Sphingomicrobium sp.
GGCGATCGAATCGATGCCGTGGCTCGGCACCTTCCACAGCGTCGCCGCGCGCATGCTGCGCAGCCACGCCGAGCTGGTCGGGCTGCAGTCCAACTTCACCATCCTCGACACCGATGACCAGCTGCGCCTGCTCAAGCAACTCATCACCGCCGCCAACCTCGACGAAAAGCGCTGGCCCGCGCGCCAGCTCGCGTCACTGATTGACCGCTGGAAGAATCGCGGCTGGACCCCGGCGCAAATCGATGCCGCCGAGAGCGAGGGCTATGCCGGCGGCCGGGGAGCCGAATTCTACGCCGCCTACCAGGCGCGCCTCGCCCACCTGATCGCCACCCGCCGCGCCTGGCCGTCGCAGATCCTCGCCGTCACCTTCACCAACAAGGCGGCGCGCGAGATGAAGGAGCGGATCAGCGCCATCTCCGGCGGCGCGATCGAATCGATGCCGTGGCTTGGCACCTTCCACAGCGTCGCCGCGCGGATGCTCCGGGTGCATGCCGAGCTGGTCGGCCTCCAATCCAACTTCACGATCCTCGACACCGACGACCAGCTGCGTTTGCTCAAGCAATTGATCACCGCCGCCAATCTGGACGAGAAGCGCTGGCCCGCGCGCCAGCTGGCCGGGCTGATTGACCGCTGGAAGAACCGCGGCTGGACCCCGGCGCAACTCTCAGCCGCCGAAAGCGAAGGCTATGCCGCCGGCCGCGGTGCCGAATTTTATGCCGCCTATCAGGCCCGCCTGAAGACCCTCAACGCCTGCGACTTCGGCGATTTGTTGCTCCACATGCTGGTCATCTTCCGCACTCACCCCGACGTGCTCGAAGCCTATCGCGACCGCTTCCGCTACATCCTGGTCGACGAATATCAGGACACCAACGCCAGCCAGTACGACTGGCTCAAATTGCTCGCCGAGCCGCGCCGCAACATCTGCTGCGTCGGCGATGACGACCAGTCGATCTACAGCTGGCGCGGGGCCGAGGTCGCCAACATCCTGCGCTTCGAAAAGGATTTTCCCGGTGCCGCGGTGATCCGCCTCGAACAGAATTACCGCTCGACCCCGCACATCCTCGGCGCCGCCGCCGGCCTCATCGCCCACAACAGCGGCCGCCTCGGCAAGACCCTGTGGACGACACGTACCGAGGGCGACCCGGTCAAGATCATCGGCGTGTGGGACGGCCCCGAGGAAGCCCGCCGCGTCGGCGAGGAGATCGAAGCGCACGTCCGAAAAGACGGCTCGCTCGACGATACTGCGATCCTCGTCCGCGCCCAATTCCAGACCCGCGAGTTTGAGGAGCGCTTCATCTCGATCGGGCTCGCTTACCAGATCGTCGGCGGCTTCCGCTTCTACGAACGCGCCGAAATCCGCGACGCGCTCGCCTACCTCCGCCTCGTCGCCCAACCGTCTGACGACCTCGCCTTCGACCGCATCGTCAACGTTCCCAAGCGCGGCCTCGGCGACAAGGCGGTGGCCAACATCCACGCCTTCGCCCGCGCCACCGGCCAGCCCCTGCTCCTCGCCGCCGCGCAAATGGTCGACAGCGACGAACTCACTCCGCAAGCCCGCCGCTCCCTCGCGCGCTTCATCGGCGACATCGCCAGGTGGCGAAATATGCTAAATTCCTCCCCGAGCTCGCTCGCGGAGGGGGACCAAGTCCAACTCGGTGGAGGGGGCTCTTCCCCAGCTGGGAACCTCCCCCACGCCGAGCTCGCGCGCATCATCCTCGACGAATCGGGCTACACCGCCGTCCTTGCAGCCGAGCGCAGCGCGGAGGCCGCGGGCCGGCTCGAGAATCTCACCGAGCTGACCCGTGCGATGGAGGAATATGAGACGCTCGGCGCGTTCCTCGAGCATGTCTCCCTGGTGATGGACAATGACGCCAAGCGCGGCGAGCCAAAGGTCACGATCATGACCATCCACGCCGCCAAGGGCCTCGAATTCCCGCTCGTCTTCCTCGTCGGCTGGGAAGAAGGCGTGTTCCCGTCACAACGCGCACTCGACGAAGGTGGCCTCGCTGCCCTCGAGGAGGAACGCCGCCTGGCTTATGTCGCGATCACCCGCGCGCGAACCAGGGCGACCATCCTCCACGCCGCCAACCGCCGCATCTACGGCCAGTGGACCAGCAGCATTCCCAGCCGCTTCGTCGCCGAACTCCCCGACGCGCATGTCGAGGCCGAGACCACCATGAGCGGCGGCGAAAGCCTGTGGCGCGCGCAGTGGAGCGAAAACGCCGACCCCTTCGCCCACGTCGCAAGAGCCGAACGAAGAGGTCCCGGTTTCCAACGCGCCGTCGCCACCGACAATACCCCGCGCACCGGCCTCTACGACAGAAGCGGCCCCAGCGAATCCCGAGCCTCCGCCATCAGCCTCGGCAACAAGGGCCGCGACGACCTCAGTGTCGGCATGCGCGTCTTCCACGGCAAATTCGGCTATGGCGAAATTGCGGGGATTGAAGGAAATAAGCTCGAAATTGAATTCGAGAAGGCTGGGCGGAAACGGGTGCTGGATTCGTTCGTCAGCATCGACTGACGCGCTCCGCCGCCTACGCCACCCAGATCCCGATCAGCGCCGCTGCTGCGATCAGCAGCAGGAACGCGTTCATCGGCACCAACAGCAAATGCGGCACCGGTTTCAGGTCGGTCGCTGGCGGTTCGACGTTGGGCGACATGTGCCGCCACACTGCGGCCACGAGGCAGAAACCAGCAAAAATGATCAGCACCGATGCGGTCGACTTCGCCAGCCACAGCGGCACAACATCCTTGAGCAATGCCCGCGCCCCGATCCCGCTCACCATCGCGGCGAGCGCGGTGCGGACCCACGCGGCATAGGTGCGCTCGATCGCCAGCAAGGTCCGGTCGGCGGCCAGCTGGACCTGGCGCGAGGTTTCGGCGGAGACTTTCGCGGTGCTGCGCTCGACCTGTTTGCCACTTTCGGCGAGCGTTTCGGCAGCGCGCGTGGCCGCTGCCTCGGCGGGCCTGCCATCGGAGTCGCTCATCGCACCGTCACCGGGATCCGCAGGTAACTCACCCCATTTGCCTCGGCCGGCGGAAATCGGCCGGCGCGGATGTTGACCTGGATCGCGGGGAGCAGCA
>JBKJUB010000196.1:0-3346 GCA_046590765.1 Sphingomicrobium sp.
TCGTCGAGCCCCAGTTCGCGGCCCAGGGCGCGCACTTCATCCTTGAACAATTCGCGCAGCGGCTCGACCAAACGCATGTTCATCCGCTCGGGCAGCCCGCCGACATTGTGGTGGCTCTTGATCGTCACCGATGGCCCGCCGGTGAAGCTGACGCTCTCGATTACGTCGGGGTAAAGCGTGCCCTGCGCGAGGAAGTCCGCCCCGCCCAATTTGGCTGCTTCCTCCTCGAACACCGCGATAAACTCGCCGCCGATGAATTTGCGCTTGGCCTCGGGGTCGGTCAGCCCGGCAAGACCGGCCATGAACCTTTCCTCCGCATCCACGACCACCAGCGGGATATTGTAATGATCGCGGAACAACGTCTCGACCTGCTCGCGCTCGTTCAATCGCAACAGCCCATGATCGACGAACACGCAGGTCAGCTGCGCCCCGATCGCCTCGTGGATCAGGATCGCCGCGACGCTGCTGTCGACGCCGCCCGACAAGCCGCAAATCACCCTTTTATCGCCAACCTGCGCCCTGATTTCGGCCACCTTGGCATCGCGATAACCCGCCATCGACCAGTCGCCGACCACGCCGCACACCTTGTGGACAAAATTGGCGAGCAGTTTCGCGCCGTCGGGGGTGTGAACCACTTCGGGATGGAATTGGGTCCCGTAATAGCCGCGAGCCTCATCCGCGATCACCGCGAACGGCGCGCCGTCGCTGACCGCGACGATCCGGAACCCCGGCGCGAACTCGGTGACCTTGTCGCCGTGGCTCATCCACACTTGGTGCCGTTCGCCCACCGCCCACAGCCCGTCGAACAATAAGCAATCCTCGGTCACGGTCAGATACGCTTTGCCGAATTCGCCGGCCCATTCGCCGTCGTCCCCGGCCTCGACCGTCCCGCCCAATTGGTGGCTCATCACCTGCTGGCCATAGCAAATGCCAAGGATCGGGACGCCGCTGTCGAACAGCATCTGCGGCGCGCGCGGGCTATTGGCTTCGGGCACCCCGGCGGGCGATCCCGATAGGATGATGCCCTTGGGGGCGAGCCGTTCGAACGCCGCTTCGGCGCTCTGAAACGGCGCAATTTCGCAATACACCCCGGCCTCGCGCACGCGGCGCGCGATGAGCTGCGTCACCTGGCTGCCGAAATCGACGATAAGGATGGAATCGTGGGAGGTGCTGGCCGTCATGGCGAGCCGATAAGGATCGCCGCCACGCAACGCAAGACGCGCGCCCCTTTCGAGACGCGCGTCCTGTTTGTTCGTGGTCGCTAGCGACTAGTAACGGCGACGATCGATGTCGACGTCATAGACGCGGCCGCTGCGGTCGACCTTGCAGTTGAAGCGCAGCTGGGCGCCATAGGCGTTGTTGTAGCCATTGTTCGGGTAACCGTTGTTATACCCGTTATTGTAACCGCCGTTATAGCCGCCATAAGCATTGTTGCCGTAGGCGCCGTTGCTGGTCGCAATGCCGTAAATTTTCAGGCCGTTCGAACGACGCTGGACATTGGTGATGCTGGTCACGCGGGCACCGGCATAGCCGCTGCTGTAGCCATTGTTGCCGTAGCCGCCATATTGGCCATAGCCGCTCGAGTAGCCATAGCCACCCTGGTAACCGTTGAGGCGAGCTTCGGTAGCGCGGATGCACATGTCGATCGCATAACGATCATTCTGCTGATAGCTGCGACCGCCAAGGATCGAATTGAGGATCTGGCCGACGACGTTGTTGCCGCTGTTATAGCCATTGTTATACCCGCCGTAGGGATATTGAGCGGCCGCCGGGGCCGATGCTACCAGTGCTGCAACTGCCGCACCGCTGAGCATGATTTTCGAAATAGCCTTCATGGCAAACCTCCTGATCAAACGCACACGTCCCGTGGATGGGACGCCGATGAAACGTTTCTAGGTCGATTCGGCTGCATGACCGCTGAATGCGACGGTACCGTAATGTTCAGCTAGGTTAACAGGTTCCATTTCTTGAAACTACGTTGCGGCACCCCAACGAAAAAGGGCCGCAGTTGCCCACGACCCTTTCCCATAGGAGGGGCGACCCCTATCCCAACATCAACGCGTGCCCCGCCAGCTCGGCACCCGCGTGGCTGGCGGCAAAGTCGGTACTGTGGAAGCTCGGCTCGACGCTGGCGAGTGACACGGCCGCCGAGGTCGCGGTGGCCGGGGCGAAGACGAAATCGGCCGAGGTCAGCTCGCGCGGGCGCAGGCCGTCGATCGTCAGGCTGTCGCCGGTTCCCCACGTGATCAACGTGTCCTTGCCGACCAGTGCGAAGATCAGGTCGCTATAATCATCCGCTCCGCTCAGCGCGTCGAACACGATCTTGTCGACATGCGCGAAGTCGGTGATGTGGTCGTTCCCCGATCGGGCCTCGATGATGAACTGGTCGGACCCTGGCCCGCCGCTCATGATGTCATTGCCGCGCCCGCCGTAAATCACGTCATTGCCCTTGCCGGCATTGATGATGTCGTTGCCGTCGAGCCCGGTCAGGCTGTCGATGTCGCGCTCGACATCGCCGTAGAGCGTGATCGGCCCGGCGGTGCCCGCACCGTGGCTGTCGATACCCATCCGCCCGTCGCCATACAGAGTATCATTCCCGTCGCCGCCATTGAGTGTGTCATTGCCGGTATCGCCGAGCAATATATTGGCCCCGGCATCGCCGGTGATGACGTCATTGTAGCGCGATCCCGAGACGTTCTCGAACCCGCTGACGTTCATCAACCCCTGCTGCGTGTTTTGGGTCGTCCCTTGCAGCAACAGGCTGATGTTGATCCCGGCGGCGGTAATGTCGGTCGAATTGCCCCACAGCGACAGGGTGTCGTTGCCAATCCCGCCATTGAGCACATGGTTGCCAGTCCCGACTTCGACCAGATCATTGCCCGCGCCGGCGTTGATAGTGTCATTGCCGGTCACCCCGCTGCCGTTGCTCCCGCCCCACAGCCAGTTGTTCGCGCCGTCACCAACCAATGTGTCGTTAAACATCGTCCCGCTGACCTGCTCGATCGCGATCAACGTATCCATTCCCGCGCTGCCGGTATTCTGCGCCACGCCCTGGATATTGAGGTTGACCGTCACCCCGCCCGTCGCGCCAGCAGCATAGGCCACGCGGTCGGTCCCGTTGCCGCCGTTGAGGATGTCGTTGCCCGCCCCACCGTTGAGGAAATCATCGCCGTCACCCCCGACGAGGCTATCGTCGCCGTCATTGCCGCGCAGCACATCATGCCCCGCCCCGCCGACCAGCAGATTGGCACCGGCATTGCCCGTCAGGCTGTCATTAAACGCCGATCCGGTGACGTTCTCGATGCTCAGCAGCGTGTCATTGCCATCGGCCCCGGATGATGTGTTG
>JBKJUB010000117.1:0-4379 GCA_046590765.1 Sphingomicrobium sp.
GCGCGATTCATTTCATCGGCAAGCGCAACCGCCTCGGGACCATAATCGGACTGGCTGATCGCAGTGGCGTTGAAGGTGTTGGTGGCGAGAATGTCCGCCCCCGCATCGACGAACCGCTGGCAAATCGACTCGATCACCGCCGGACGGGTGAGGTTGAGCAAATCGTTATTGCCGCGCTGGTCAAGCGTGAACGCCAGGTCGCCGCGATAATCTGCCTCAGCCAGTTTTTCTGCCTGAATCATCGTCCCGTACGCACCATCCTTGATCAGGATGCGGCGCGCGGCTTCGGCGCGGAAGTTGTCGGCGGCGGCGGTCATGCCCTGACTCCGAGCAAGTGGCAGATGGCGTAAGCCAGTTCCGCGCGGTTGAGCGTGTAGAAATGGAAGTGACGCACCCCGCCCGCGTAAAGTTGCCCGCACAATTCCGCCGCGACGGTCGCAGCGATCAATTGGCGTGCGGCGGGAAGTTCATCGAGCCCCTCGAAAATGCTGTCCATCCATGGCGGGATCGCCGCGCCGCATTGGCCTGCGAATTTGCGGGTCATGGCGACATTGGTGACGGGAAGGATCCCGGGGACGATTTCGATATCCATCCCGGCCGCCGCCACCCGGTCGCGGAAGCGGAAGAAACTCTCCGCCGAAAAGAAGAATTGGCTGATCGCGCGGTTCGCACCGGCATCGACCTTGCGCTTGAAATGATCGAGGTCGGCCTCGGGACAGGTCGCTTCGGGATGAACCTCGGGGTAGCAAGCGACCGAAATATCGAACGGCGCGACCTTCTTCAGCCCTGCGACCAGTTCGGCGGCATTGGCATAGCCATCGGGATGCGGGGCAAAGACACGGCCGGCCTCGGGCGGATCACCGCGCAGCGCGACCAAATGGCGAACCCCCGATTCCCAATAGGAACGCGCCACCTCGTCGACTTCGTCGCGGCTGGCATCGACGCAGGTCAAATGCGCGGCGGCGGTCAGCAGAGTCTCGCGAACGATCCGCTCGACCGTCTGGTGGGTCCGCTCGCGGGTTGATCCGCCAGCGCCATAGGTGACCGAGACGAAGCGCGGGTTGAGCGGCGCAAGCGTCTCGATCGACTGCCACAGGGTGGCGGCCATGCTGTCCGACTTGGGCGGGAAGAATTCGAAGCTGACGGCGATGTCGCCGCGGGCCTCGGCGAATAAGGGCGCGTGATTTTCGAGCGCGGTTGCCGAGCGCGGGTTCATGCGGCTTTCCTATCCAATTGCCCGCGCTTTACGCCGCGCCACAGGGCCACGGTGAGCGCACCGCCAGGCAGATGCTCGGTGAGGTCGGGATCGAGCCCGGCCGCATCGAACCAGCCCGCAATTGCCTCGTCGGTGAACCCGAGTCGCAAATGAGCATCGGCAGTGCGCAATTCCTCACGCTCATGCGCCGCGAAATCGACCACCAGCAGGCGTCCACCAGGGCGGAGCACGCGCGCTGCCTCGGCGATCGCTGCAGCGGGCGCCTGCGCATAATGGAGCACCTGGTGGATGATCACGCTGTCGGCGCTGCTGGCTGCAAGCGGGAGCGCATACATATCGGCCTGGCGCAGGCTGGCGTCGGCGATCCCGGCCTTGTCGAGCTTGACCCGAGCCAGCCGGAGCATCTCCGACGAGCGATCGACTCCGAGCGCCTGCGCCGCCGTCGGTCCGAGCAATTCGATCATCCGACCGGTGCCGGTGCCGATATCGACCAAGGTGCCGAGCGGCTGATCCGCCATCGCCACCTCGATCGCGCGTTCGACCGCGCTTTCAGGGACGTGGAGCGAGCGGATCGAATCCCACGCTTCGGCATGAACCGCGAAATAGCGCGCCGCAGCCTCGGCGCGGTCGGCGCGGACTTCGGCCAAGCGGACCGCATCGGCGTCGAGCACCGACTTGCTGTCGCTATCGAGGCATTGGTCGATGAGGTTGGCGAGCGCCGCAGTGATCGTTCCGCCGGTCAGCGCGAGGAACACCCAGCTGCCTTCCTTGTGGCGATCGATCAGCCCCGAATCGGCGAGAATCTTGACGTGGCGCGAGACTCTCGGCTGGCTTTGGCCGAGCACCTGGGCGAGTTCGCCGACCGACAATTCCATTGACCGCAGCAACGCGACGATTCGCAAGCGCGACGGATCGGCAAGCGCCTGGAACAGGTCGGCTATAGGGAGCCGTTGGGGCATGTTGGCCAACATTACAGCAAGATATAAAGAATTCTTTATATCCGTCAACGCGCTAGAGAGGCGCTGAGACGCGCGCGACGAGCTGATTCATTTGGTGATTGCGCAATGCCAAAGGTGTCATTACATCCGCGCGCTGGCCTGACCGATTATTGCGGCAGGCCGAGCCCTAGTGCCGTGAAAGCGGCACAATTGATGGAATGGAACGATCATGAAGAAGATTGCACTGACCGTTGCGGTCCTCGCGCTCGGCCTCGCCGCGTGCCAGGATAATGCACCTGACAACAACGTGAGCACGCTGAACACCATCGAGACCGAAGCCAATGCGGACACCACCGCGGCTGCGAACTCGGTCGACAACGCGCTCGACGCCACCGGCAATGCCGTGGACAACGCAGTTGTTACCGAGAACGAGATGAACACCGCAGTTGCCAACAACGCGATGTAATTCTCTGTCGGCCTTCGGGCTGGCGCGAAAAGAAGGGCCGTTCGGGAAACCGGGCGGCCCTTTTTTTATGTCCCCGCAAGGTGGTAGGTTGGTCGCGATGCGAAAGCGCCTGTTCCTGATCGCCCTGATGCTGACCGCGTGCACCGAGCAGCGCCCACCCGCGCCGAGCGCGGAGGAGAATCGGCAGCTGGACGAAGCCGAGGCGATGCTGAATGCCGAAGAGGCAAACAACGACGCCCGCTAGCGCGTCTTGAGTATCCGTCCGACCGTCGCCGCGTTAACGATGCACCATGGCCAGGCTGATTCCCGTGCTGGGCGACCAATTATCCCATCAACTGGCATCGCTTCGCGCTTGCGATGCGAAACATGCCATCGTTTTGATGATGGAGGTGGCCGAGGAGACGACCTACGTCCGGCATCACCAGCGCAAGATCGCGCTGGTGCTGTCGGCGATGCGCCACTTCGCCGAAGAGTTGCGGTCCGCGGGCTGGACGGTCGATTATATTCACCTCGATGACCCTGACAATTCGGGCAGCTTCACTGGCGAGGTGAAACGCGCGGTCGAGCGCCACCATGCAACGAGCATCCGGATCGTCGAGCCGGGCGAATGGCGGGTAAAGATCGCGATCGACGGCTGGGCAGCCCAGTGCGGTGTGCCGGTCGACGTACTACCCGACGACCGGTTCGTCTGCTCCACCCTCGAATTCCAGACCTGGGCGCAGGCGCGAAACGAACTGACAATGGAGTTCTTTTATCGCGACATGCGCCGCAAGACCGGGCTGCTGATGACCGCCGATGGCAAGCCCGACGGCGGAAAGTGGAACATGGACAAGGATAATCGGGCGTCGCCCAAGCGCGGCATCGATTATCCCGAGCCGATGCGCTTCGCTCCGGACGAGACAACCAACAGCGTCATGAAGTTGGTTGCGGCGCGCTTTGGCGGGCACTTCGGGCGGCTGGACGAATTCGCCCTGCCGGTGAGCGCGGCGCAGGCGCAGCGAGCGCTCGATCATTTCGTGCAAACCGCATTGCCCGACTTCGGTACCTATCAGGACGCGATGGTTACTGGGCAGGACTGGCTGTTCCACAGCTGGCTGAGCCCTGCGCTCAACCTGGGACTGCTGACCCCGATCCAGGTCGCCACCGCCGCCGCCGAGGCCTATGCCGCCGGCGAGGTGCCGCTCAATTCGGCCGAAGGATTCATCCGCCAGATCATCGGTTGGCGCGAATATGTGCGCGGTTATTATTGGCTGGAAATGCCCGATGTGGCGACCGCCAATGCGCTCGAGGCAACGCGGCCCCTGCCCGAATTGTACTGGACCGGCGAGACCGATATGCTGTGTCTGTCAGAAGCGATCCGCAACACCCGCGATAACGGCTATGCCCATCATATCCAGCGGCTGATGGTGCTTGGCAATTTCGCGATGCTAGCGGGTGTCCGTCCCCAGGATGTCGCCAACTGGTTCCTTGCAGTCTACATCGACGCTTACGAATGGGTCGAATTGCCCAATGTCATCGGCATGAGCCAGCATGCCGACGGCGGCCGGTTGGCGACCAAGCCTTATGCCGGTGGCGGGGCCTACATCAACCGGATGTCCGATCATTGCGGGGGGTGCCGCTACGATGTGAAGCAGAAGACCGGCCCCGATGCCTGCCCGTTCAATGCGCTGTACTGGGACTTTCTGGCACGGCACGAGCGCCGCTTCCGCCGCAACCGACGGATGGTGCAAATGTACGCCAATTGGGACCGCATGACGCC
>JBKJUB010000114.1:0-3343 GCA_046590765.1 Sphingomicrobium sp.
ACTTTCTTGCCCGCGAATCGCCCGGGGTTGGCGAGCAATAGAGCGAGCCCTGCCGCGCCCGCGCCCTCGACCACGCTTTTTTCGATCCCGACCAACAAGGCGACGGCATGCTCGATGTCGCGCTCGGCAACCAGCTCGATCGAATCGACCTTGTCGGCGATGATCGACCGAGTCAGTCGGCCTGGTACCTTGACCGCAATCCCCTCGGCCAATGTATCGCCGCCGATCGGTTCCTTGCGGCCTTCGACGACATTCTTCATCGACGGATAAAGCTCGGCCTCGACCCCGATGATCTCGATCTTCGGGTTAAGAGTTTTCGCGGCAATGGCGATCCCCGAGATCAGCCCGCCGCCACCAATCGGCACCACCAGCACGTCGAGATCGGGCACAACGTCCAGCATCTCGAGCGCGATCGTGCCGGTGCCGGCGATGATTGCGGGATCATCGAACGGGTGGACGAAGGTCAGTGCCTCCTCGGCTTCCATCGCGCGCGCTTTGTCATAGGCGTCGTCAAACTGTTGGCCGTGGAGCACGACGCGCGCGCCATGACCCTCGGTCTGGGTGACCTTCACCGTCGGGGTCGGGTTGGGCATGACGATGGTCACTGGAATGCCGAGGCGCTTGCCGTGATAGGCGACGGCTTGCGCATGATTGCCGGCCGATGCCGCGATCACCCCGCGCGCGCGCTCGTCGTCGGTCAGCTGGAGCAATTTGTTGAGCGCGCCGCGTTCCTTATAGGCTGCAGTGAATTGCAGATTCTCAAACTTGAGCCACAGCTCGGCGCCGATGATGTCGGACAAGGTGCGGCTGCAAAGGGTCGGGGTCTTTACCACCGCGCCGTCGATGCGCGCAGCGGCGGTGCGGATGTCGTCGATGGTCGGTGGAGTGAGGTTCATGCCCTGCGGACTAGCTCTTCCAGCGCGGCGGAACAATGCTATGCCAGCGGGCATGAAAACATCCCTGATCGCGCTTACCGCGCTGCTCGCCGCTTCGCCCGCATTTGCCGACACGCTGATCAACAATGCCAATGGCGTGCAGGTCGGTGCCAATGGCCAGCTGGAGCATTTCACCGGCGTGCTGATCAGCGACGACGGGCGGGTGAAGCGCCTGCTGCATGGCGAGAAAATGAAGCTGGCCGCGAGCACGGCGTTGATCGACGCGGGCGGACGAACGCTGTTGCCCGGCCTGATCGATGCGCACGGCCATGTGATGGGGCTTGGATTTGCGGCGCTTCAGCTTGATTTGACCGGAACGACGTCGCTCGCCGATTTGCAGGCGCGGCTCAAGACTTATGCCGACGCGAATCCCGACGGCTGGATTCTCGGGCGCGGTTGGAACCAGGAATTGTGGGCCGAAAAGCGCTTTCCCACCGCTGCCGATGTGGATGCGGTGGTGTCGGACCGTCCGGTGTGGCTGGGGCGAGTCGATGGCCATGCCAGCGTCGCCAACAGCGCGGCGATGAAGGCGGCAGGGGTGACGACCGCGACCAAGGCACCGTCCGGCGGCGAGATCATCAACGGACTGTTCGTCGACAACGCCGAGGGGCTGGTAACGAAATTCATTCCCTCACCCACGCCCACCCAATATGATGCCGCGCTAGCCAAGGCGCAGGAATTGCTGCTGGCCAACGGCCTGACCGCGGTGGCGGACATGGGGACCGATGCCGACGGCTGGGCGGCGATGAACCGCGCGGGCGCGGGCGGAACGCTCAAGGTGCGGATCATGAGCTACGCCGCCGGTATCCCCGGCATGAAGGCGATCAACGGCGGCAAGCCGAGCCCCTGGCTATATGGCGACAAGCTTCATCTCGGCGGGGTCAAGCTCTATGCCGACGGCGCGCTGGGATCGCGCGGGGCGTGGCTTAAGGCGCCGTATCACGACAAGCCTGGCACAAGAGGACTGCGGTTCCTGACCGATGCCGAGCTTGGCGTGCAGGCGGAAGCGGCGGCGGTCGGCGGATACCAACTCTCCATCCACGCCATCGGCGATGCCGCCAACGCGCAGGTGATCGGGGCCTATGAGCGGCTCAATTTGAAGCACAAGGGCGACCGGCGGTGGCGGATCGAGCATTTGCAGATCGCCGATCCGGCCGACCTCAAGCGATTGAAGCCCGCAGGGATCATTGCCTCGATGCAGCCGACCCACCAGACCAGCGACCGGACAATGGCCGAGGCGCGGCTCGACCCGCCTCGGCTGAAGGGCGCTTATGCGTGGCGGACAATCGAGAAACTCGGCGTGCGCCTGGCGTTCGGATCGGACTTCCCGGTCGAGAGCCCCAACCCCTTCCCCGGTCTCAGCGCCGCAGTCAGCCGGCAAGACCCCAAAGGCCAGCCGCCGGGCGGATGGCGGCCCGAGGAGCGGGTGAGCTTCGCCACCGCGCTGACCGGCTTCACCCGCGGCGCGGCCTATGCGGGGTTCGCGGAATCAAAGATCGGGAGCCTCGATCCCGGCATGCAAGCCGACCTCATCCTGGTCGACCGCGACGTGGCCAAAGTCGATCAGAAGGCGCTTGCCGCGACCAAGGTCCTCGAGACGTGGATCGCGGGAAAGAAAGTGTTCAGCGCGGACGGTTTGCCCGCTCGTTGAGCATCCCCGGGGTGAGCACTTGCGGCAGTTCCTCGGGCTCGGGCTTGCCGGGTTCGTACCACAGGTAAAGCGGCACCCCGGCGCGGCCGCTGCTGTCGAGGAAGCGGGTGATCGCGGGATCGCCATTGGTCCAGTCGCCGACGAACTCAACCACCCCCGCCTTGCGGAAGGCGGTGCGGACGCTGTCGCGGTCGATCGCGCCGGCTTCGTTGACCTTGCAGGTGAGGCACCAGTCGGCGGTGAAATCGACGAACACCGGATGGCCAGCGGCTTGGGCGCGCGCGACCGCCGCTTCGCTCCACGGCGTTCCGGATATGCCGCTGCGGGCGACGGCGGGCTGAAGCGACAGTGGCCAGATCGAGACGCCGGCGAGCGCGAGGGCGGCAGGGATTCCCCAGCGCACCGACTGGCCGTCACGCTGACGCAGTCCGAGCCCGAACAGCATCAACCCGAGGGCGAGCACTGCTGCAGCGCCAATACCAAGCGCGACTGGCCCACCCTGCCGCCACAGCAGCCACAAGCAGGCAGTGGCGGTCAGCGCCATCGGGATGGCAAGGATGCGCTGGAAGGTCGCCATCCACGCGCCGGGCTTGGGCAGTTTCGAGCGGAGCGAGGGGATGAACGCGATGGCGATGAACGGCAGCGCGAGGCCCAGCCCAAGCGCGGCAAAGACGGCGATCGATCCGGCGGCGGGGAGCAACAAGGCGGTGCCGAGCGCCGCGCCAAGGAACGGGCCGGCGCAGGGGGTGGCGACGAA
>JBKJUB010000136.1:0-2688 GCA_046590765.1 Sphingomicrobium sp.
GGTCTTGGCCGTGGCGATTGGATCGGGCGCCGAACAGGGCTCGTCCATCAGGTTCACTTCGGGATCCACCGCGATCGCGCGGGCGATGCACAGCCGCTGCTGCTGACCGCCCGACAAGGCGGTGCCGCTTTCGTCGAGCCGGTCCTTGGCTTCGTCCCACAGACCGGCGCGGCGAAGCGACTTCTCGACGATCGCATCCAGTTCCGCCTTGCCCTGAGCGAGCCCGTGGATGCGCGGGCCGTAGGCGACATTCTCGTAGATCGACTTGGGGAACGGGTTGGGCTTCTGGAACACCATTCCCACCCGGGCGCGCAGCTGGACGACGTCCATCTTGGCCGAGTTGATATTCTCCCCGTCGAGCTCGATGTCGCCGGTCACGCGGGCCGAGGGGATGGTGTCGTTCATCCGGTTGAGGCAGCGCAGGAAGGTCGACTTGCCGCAGCCCGACGGGCCGATGAAGGCGGTGACCTTGTCGTCGTGGATGTCGATGCCGACGCCCTTGATCGCTTCCTTGTCGCCATAGAAGACATGGACGTCGCGCGCGGTCATCTTGGGGTCGCGCTGGGTGGCCGGCTCGACCGTCTCGGTGATGTCGAGCGGGGTGGGGACGATGGTGTCGATCATGATGCGGCCCTTACCAGCGGCGTTCGAAGCGGTTGCGAAGATAGATAGCGAGCCCGTTCATCATCAGCATGAAGACGAGCAGGACGATGATGGCAGCGCTGGTCTTCTCGACGAAGGCGCGGTCGACCTCGTCCGACCAGAGGAAGATCTGCACCGGCAGCACGGTCGCCGGATCGGTAATCCCGCCGGGGGGCGAGGCGATGAAGGCGCGCATGCCGATCATCAGCAGCGGTGCGGTCTCGCCGAGCGCGCGGGCGAGGCCGATGATCGTTCCGGTGAGAATGCCGGGCAGTGCGAGCGGCAGGACATGGTGGAACACGACCTGCATCTTCGACGCGCCGACGCCCAATGCCGCATCGCGGATCGACGGCGGGACCGAGGTGATGGCGTTGCGCCCGGCGATGACGATCACCGGCATGGTCATCAGCGCCAGCGTCAGCCCGCCGACCAATGGGGCGGAGCGCGGCAGGTCCATGAAGTTGAGGAATACGGCGAGGCCGAGCAGCCCGAAGATGATTGACGGGACCGCGGCGAGATTATTGATGCTGACCTCGATCAGATCGGTCCAGCGGTTGCGCGGCGCAAATTCCTCAAGGTAGAGCGCGGCCAGCACGCCGATCGGGAAGGCCAGCAAGATCGTCACCAAGATGGTCAGGAAACTGCCCTTGAGCGCGCCCCACACGCCCGCTGCCGAAGCATCGGTGGCGTCGGACGCGGTGAGGAAGGCGAGGTTGAAGCGGGTCCGGGTTTCGGTCTTGGACAGCAAATTTTCATAGGCCGAATCGCCGCCATGCTTGGCCGCGAGATCGGCCTTGGCAGACAGTGGCAGCCAGAGATCGACGCGCTTGCCGAGCAAATCAGGATCGCCAACCAATTGATCGCCAAGCTCGCGCCTGCTGGCGCCGCCGAACAGATCGCCGCCATTGATCCCGAAGCGCGCCACCGCAGCCTGTTCGATCACCCCATCGAGCCCGGCGCCGGCAACATTCTGCTGCGCATCGGGCCCGCGCAAGGCGGCAGGATCGAGGATCAGGTCCGAGCGCGGGAAGTCGATCGTCAGTTTTGCCTCGGTGCTGGTGAACCCGCCGAGCCCCTTGGCCGCCATCGTAAACAGCAGGAAGGCCAGGAAGGCGAGCGACAGCGAGACGGCGACGAAGCCGAGCGCGCGGAAGCGACGCTCGGACGCGTTGCGTTTGGCAACGAGCCGATCCATCGACCCATCGGTCCAGCGGGTAGGCGCGAGCGAAGTGCTCGCCATGCCCCCGGCATTGCTGCGCTCTCCGCTACTCATAGGCTTCCCGATAACGGCGGACCACGATCAAGGCGATCAGGTTGAGGATCAGGGTGATGACGAACAGCGCCAGCCCGAGCGCGAACGCGGCAAGCGTCTTGGCGCTGTCGAACTCCTGGTCGCCGGTCAGCAACTGGACGATCTGGACGGTGACGGTGGTGACGCTGGCGAACGGATTGGCGGTCATGTTGGCGCTGAGCCCCGCGGCCATGACGACAATCATCGTCTCGCCGATCGCGCGGCTAACCGCGAGCAGGACTCCGCCGACCACGCCGGGGAGCGCGGCTGGGAGGACGACGCGCTTGATCGTCTCCGACTTGGTGGCGCCCATCGCCAGGCTGCCGTCGCGCATCGCCTGCGGTACGGCGGCGATGCTGTCGTCGGCCATCGAGGAGACGAACGGGATGATCATGATGCCCATTACCAGCCCGGCGGCGAGCGCGCTCTCGCTGCTGGCCGAGGTGATGCCGAGCGACAGGCCAAGATCGCGGACCATCGGCGCGACGGTCAATGCCGCGAAATAGCCGTAGACCACGGTCGGGACGCCGGCGAGAATCTCGAGGATCGGCTTGAGCCAGCTACGCAGCTTGGCGGGGGCATATTGGGTGAGGAAGATGGCGCACATCAGCCCCAAGGGAATGGCGACGATCATGGCGATGATCGCGCCGATGAACGCGGTGCCCCAGAATAGAGGCACCGATCCGAAGGCGCCCGACGATCCGGCCTGGTCGGCGCGGAGCGCGGTCTGCGGGCTCCAAGTGGTGCCGAACAAG
>JBKJUB010000235.1:0-3420 GCA_046590765.1 Sphingomicrobium sp.
GGTGAAGTTGGCGACCAGCACCCCGGGATTTCCCGACGGCGCGGCACCGAGGACTAGCGCGGCGATATCACTGCGGGTGCCGATCAAGCCGCGCACCGCCGCGACCGGGTCGCCCGGGCTGACGATGATGTTGGGCTGGATCCCCGCCGCGTCCATGATTTCACCGACCGATGCGGCGACAGTGGCTTCGATCCTGAGGCGCTGTTCTTCCTCGATCGCCGCCTGGACTCCGCCCCACTGGACGAAGTCCTGCGGCTCGACCACCGCCAGCACCTCGACCGCGCCATTGGTCTTGGCGGCGCGGCGGGCGGCGAAATGCAACGCCGTCCGCGCCTCCGGACTGTCGTCGATCACCACCAGATAGGTGCGCTTTTCTTCTGCCCCGTTCATCGCGCCTGTGCTGCGCTAAACCCCCTTCGTTGGCAAGCGGGCCTTGACCGGCGGGGTCGCTTTGGCGTTTGTGCCCAGCGAACCATTGCCAGCCGGGAAGCCCCATGCCGATCGAACTCAAAATGCCTGCTTTGTCGCCAACGATGGAGGAGGGGACGCTCGCCAAATGGCTGGTCAAGGAAGGCGACAGCGTCAAATCGGGCGATTTGCTGGCCGAGATCGAGACCGACAAGGCAACGATGGAATTCGAAGCGGTCGATGAAGGCGTGATCAGCAAGATCCTCGTCGCCGAGGGTAGTGATGGCGTGAAGGTCGGGACGCCGATTGCGCTGATGGGCGGCGAGGGTGAGGCCGCTGCCGCACCAGCGCCAGCCGCCAAGCCTGTCGAAGCGCCGAAGAAGGAAGCGCCCAAGCCCGCACCTGCACCACCGGCGAAAGGCGGCGGGGAAACGCCGCCCGAACCCGCTGCGCCGGTCACGCCCAAGCCCGATGCAACCGGCGACCGGATCAAGGCGAGCCCACTCGCGCGGCGGCTGGCGGAAGCGCAGGGGATCGACCTCGCCTCGCTCAGCGGCAGCGGCCCAGGTGGTCGGATTGTTCGAGCCGACCTCGGCGAAGGTGCTGGCGGCGTGAAGGCAGCGGCTCCGGTCGCATCCGCAGCGATGGCCAAGGCCGTTCCCGTCGAGCCGGGCGACATTCCGCACGAGATCGTCAAACTCAGCAATATGCGCAAGACGATCGCGCGCCGCCTGACCGAATCGAAGCAGCAGGTGCCGCACATCTATCTGACGGTCGATATCCAGCTCGATCGCCTGCTCAAGCTTCGCGCCGAGATCAACAAGGGGCTGGAGAGCCGCGGCATCAAGCTCAGTGTCAACGACATGCTGATCAAGGCGCTCGCCGTCGCGCTGATCGAAGTCCCCGAATGCAACGTCAGTTTCGCCGGCGATACGTTGATCAACTATAGCCGCGCCGACATTTCGGTCGCGGTCAGCATCGCCGGCGGGTTGATCACGCCGATCGTCAGCGGTGCCGACGAAAAGTCGCTGTCCAAGATTTCAACCGAGATGCACGACCTCGCGGCCCGCGCCAAGGAAGGCAAATTGCAGCCCGCCGAATATCAGGGCGGCACCGCCAGCCTCAGCAACATGGGCATGTACGGGATCAAGCAGTTCGAAGCGGTGATCAATCCGCCCCAGGCGATGATCATGGCGATCGGCGCGGGCGAGAAACGACCGTATGTGATCGACGACAGCCTGCAGATCGCGACCATCATGTCGGCCACCGGAAGCTTCGATCACCGTGCGATCGACGGCGCCGACGGCGCGCGGTTGATGAAGGCGTTCAAGGCGCTGGTCGAAAATCCGCTGGGGATGATGGCGTGAGATGAAATGGTTTTCCGCCTTGTTCATCGGAGCGATCATCGGCTTCGTTTTCCCGATGATGCTTGGTGGGCGGGACGGCCTTTGGACGCACAGTTGGGCCAAGTGGGGGACGGTGCATCCGTTCGCCGGGTCGCCCGGACTGATCTTCTCGATACCCTTGTTCGTCGGTGTGGCGATTGCCTTTCGCCTGTTTTTCAGCTGGCATAGAGACTGAGCCACGCTGTGTCCGAACGCTCGCCAATGATCCGCGTCACCGCGATGCCCGCCGATACCAACCCTTATGGCGGGGTGTTCGGCGGCTGGTTGATGAGCCAGATGGCGCTCGCTGCGGGCAGCCTCGCGTCACGCACCGCCAAAGGCAAATGCGTGGTCGTCGCGGCAGACGACTTGAGCTTCACCGGTGCGCCATCGGTTGGCGACGAAATTTCGGTCTATGCCGAGCTTGAAAAACAGGGTCGAAGCTCGATGAACATCGCGGTTCGGGCCGAAGCGCGGGAACGCGATGGCGAGACGATTTTCGATGTGGCGAAGGGGCAATTCACCTTTGTCGCGCTCGATTCAAACGACAGGCCGCGGATGATCGCGGCGGAGGAAAACAATGGCTGACAGTTACGACCTCATCGTCCTTGGATCGGGGCCCGGCGGCTATGTCGCGGCGATCCGCGCGGCGCAGCTGGGGCTCAAGGTGGCGATCGTCGAGCGCGAGTTGCTCGGCGGGATCTGCCTTAACTGGGGATGCATCCCGACCAAGGCTTTGCTTCGCTCGGCCGAGGTGTTTCACAATATGAAACATGCCGATGCTTACGGGCTGTCGGCGCAGAATCCGTCGTTCGATTTGGCGAAGGTGGTGGGGCGGTCGCGGGCGGTGTCGAAGCAGCTCAACCAGGGCGTGACGCATTTGATGAAGAAGAACAAGATTACGGTCGTGATGGGCGAGGGAAAGCTTGAGAAAGCGGATAGTGTGGAGGTTACCTTGGACGGGAAGAAATCCCGGATTTCCGCTAAGAATATCATCGTCGCGACGGGGGCCCGGGCGCGCGAATTACCGTTTGCCAAGGCCGATGGAAAGCGCATCTGGACCTATCGCACCGCGATGACTCCGCCGGAAATGCCGACCGAATTGTTGGTCATCGGGTCGGGCGCGATCGGGATCGAGTTTGCCAGCTTTTACAATGATATGGGGGCCAAGGTGACGGTCGTCGAAATGCTCGACCGGATCGTCCCCGTCGAGGATGCCGACGTTTCCGACGCGCTCGCCAAGAGCCTGGCCAAGCAGGGCATGACGATCCTCACCGGGGCCGGTGTCGAGAGTCTCAAGGCCGATGCCAAGGGCGTCGCTGCCACCATCAAGACCGCCGACGGGAAGCGCGCGGAGCAGCGTTTTTCGCACTGCATCGTCGCGGTTGGCATCGTCCCCAACACCGAGGATATCGGGCTCGAGGCGCTTGGCGTGACGATGGACCGCGGCTTCCTCAAGACTGACTCGATGTGCCGCACCAACGTCCCTGGAATCTGGGCGATCGGCGATATCACCGCCCCGCCATGGCTGGCGCACAAGGCGAGCCACGAAGGCGTGATTGCCGCCGAAGCGATCGCTCAAAGCCTGGGCAACAAGGACGTCCACCCGCACGCGATGGACCCGCGC
>JBKJUB010000093.1:0-10370 GCA_046590765.1 Sphingomicrobium sp.
AGCATTGCGCGTTGGGGTAGCTGCCCTTGGTGCGCAAGATGTCGATGAAGACGCGATAGCGCCCTTCGTCGTGCAGCCGGTCGATCGCCGCCTTGAAGATGCGTTCATAATCCACGCAAGCGCCATTATCGCCGGTGGGGGACGAATGCCATTGCGAACGACTCGCAATTAGTGGCGAAATGAGACGATGTTGGTGAGGCCGAAGCGAGCGAGCGAGGCGGCGAGGGCGAGCGAGGGGGCGCCGCCGGAGAAAACCGCGATGCCCTCGGGGGCAGTTTCGGGCCAGGCCTGGCCTTGGGTCAGCGACACAATCCGACGGGCGATTCCTGGGCCGCCATCGACGAAATTCACGCCGGGCATGGCCGCGCCTAGTTCTTCGGAGAGCAAGGGGAAGTGGGTGCAGGCGAGGACGACGGCGTCGATTTCGCCCCCGCGTGGCTGATCGATCATCGGGCGGACCGCTGCGGTGACGGCAGCGGGCTCAACCGTTTCGCCCGCCAGCTTGGCCTCCGCAATCGCAACCAGCTCGGGCGAACCGTGGCGGATCACCATGCAATCCTTGGCGAAGCGCGCGGCGAGATCGTCGACATAGGGCTGGCGGACCGTCGCCTCGGTACCGAGCACGCCGATTACGCGGGTGCGGCTGATTTCGGCGGCGGGCTTGATCGCGGGGACGGTGCCGACCACCGGTATATCGAGCGCCGCGCGGACATGGTCGAGCGCGATGGTAGAGGCGGTGTTGCAGGCGATCACCACCAGCCGAGGACGGTATTGCTCGACCAGGCGGCCGAGCAACGCGGGAAGCCGCTCGGCCAGCTCGGCATCGCTCTTGGTGCCATAAGGATAGCCCGCGCTGTCCGCGACATAGGCGATCGGCGCGGTTGGGATCAGCGCGCGGGTCGGCGCCAACACCGACAGGCCGCCAACCCCCGAATCGAAAAACAGGAGAGGGGCGGCGGGGTTCATGTGGTAGCATGTGAGTGGCTTCTTCGTCAGCTGCAACCCTTCAGCGCTGGTTGCTGTGCAAAGCGGTTCTGCTACTCATCGCGGATGACGACCCCGATCCTGCTTGCGCTCGCCACCGGCTATTTGCTCGGCTCGATCCCGTTCGGGCTATTGCTGACGCGCTTGTCGGGGCGAGGGGACTTGCGCCACATCGGGTCAGGCAATATCGGCGCGACCAATGTGCTCCGTACTGGCTCGAAACCACTCGCCGCGCTGACCTTGTTGCTCGACGCCGCCAAGGGCGCGGCGGCGGTGATGATCGCGCAGCATTTCTGGCCCGAGGGGATCAAGATGGCGGCCGCCGGCGTACTGCTTGGGCATCTCTATCCGGTGTGGCTGAAATTCCGCGGCGGCAAGGGAGTGGCGACGGTGCTCGGAATTCTCATTGTCCTCTTTCCCCAGGCGGCGCTGGTGTATGCCATCGTCTGGCTCGTCATGCTCCTGCTGCTCAGGATTTCGTCGGTGGCCGGAATGATGGCGGTTGCCAGCGCGCCGGTGTCGGCGATGATCCTCCACGAGGATTATTATTTTCCCTTGTTCCTGTGCATCGCCCTGCTGGTTCTCTGGAAACATAAGGACAATATCCGCCGGCTGATTGCGGGCACCGAGCCCAAGGTCGGGCGGAGCGACGGTTGAGCACCGATTTGCTCGCGCGGCTGCGGCTGGTCCGATCTCCGGGCATCGGGCCGGTCACGTTTCGCCAACTGCTGGCGCGGTTCGGCGGGGCTGAGCAGGCGCTGGCCGCAGTGCCCGATCTTGCGGCACGGGGCGGCGGACGAGCGCCAATCCTGTTCAGCGAAAGCGCCGCCAAGGCCGAGATCGACCGCCTCGAATCGCTCGGTGCGCGCTATCTGTCACTCGGCCAAGGTCTGTATCCCCGCGCGCTCGCCGAATTGTCCGACGCGCCGCCTTTGCTGACCGTGATTGGCGATCAGACTCTGTTCGACCGCCCGTTGGTGGCAATCGTCGGCGCGCGCAACGCCAGTGCCGCCGCGTGCCGCTTCGCCCGCGGGCTGGCGCATGAGCTTGGCCGCGAAGGCGTGGTCGTGGTGTCGGGACTGGCGCGCGGGATCGACAGTGCCGCGCATGACGGCGCGTTGGACAGCGGCACGATCGGCGTCGTCGCGGGCGGCATCGACATTGCGTATCCGCCCGAAAATGCCGACCGCCAGCGAGCGATGGGCGAGCGCGGGCTGGTAGTCGCGGAGATGCCGCCCGGCACCGAGCCCCGGGCGCGCCACTTCCCCTATCGCAACAGGATCATCGCCGGGCTGTCGCAGGCGACAATCGTGGTCGAGGCCGCACCCAGGTCGGGATCGCTGATCACCGCGCGGCTGGCGGGGGAGATGGGGCGCGAGGTGATGGCGGTGCCGGGTTCGCCGCTCGACCAGCGCGCGCAGGGTTGCAACCAGTTGATCCGCGACGGGGCGACGTTGATCCAGAATGCGGCCGACGTGATGGAGGGGCTGCGGACGATGACCGGCAAGCTCGCCTCGCCAACCTATCCGTTCGATCACCAGGGCGAGGCGATGCCGGTCGAAGCACCGACCGAGCTTCGATCTCGGATCCTCGAACTGCTCGGCCCGTCCCCGGCCCCGGTCGATGAGATCGTCCGCTTGTCGGAGGCCTCACCGGGCGAAGTGCAACTGATCCTGCTCGAACTCGACCTCGCGGGACGGCTCGAGCGCCACGCTGGCGGAAAGGTCAGCTTGCCCGCTTGACGGGGCGATTCAGGGCGAAGCACCATACGCGTACATACGTGAGGGAAATCGCACTTTGAAACTCGTCGTCGTCGAATCGCCCGCCAAGGCCAAAACCATCGAAGCCTATCTCGGGCCAGGGCACCGCGTCCTCGCCAGCTACGGCCATGTCCGCGATTTGCCGCCGAAAGACGGTTCGGTCGATCCCGATAACGGCTTTGCCATGGAATGGGAGAATTATCCCGACAAGGCCAAGCAGTTAAAGGCAATTGCGGACCTCGCGAAGACTGCCGACACCTTGATCCTGGCAACCGATCCCGACCGCGAGGGCGAAGCAATCAGCTGGCACGTCCAGGAAGTGCTACGGAAGAAGAAACTGCTCCCGGCTAACGTCGAGCGGGTGACGTTCAATGCAATCACCAAGGCGACCGTGACCGAGGCCATGAAGCATCCCCGGGCGCTCGACGAGGATCTGATCGATGCCTATCGCGCCCGCCGCGCGCTCGACTATCTGGTCGGCTTCACGCTGTCGCCGATCCTGTGGCGCAAGCTGCCCGGCGCCAAGTCGGCCGGCCGGGTCCAATCGGTCGCACTGCGCCTGATCGTCGACCGCGAGCGCGATATCGAATTGTTCAAGCCGCAGGAATATTGGTCGGTCGTCGCCAGCTTCGAGTCCGATGCGACGGCGTTTACGGCGCGGCTGGTGGCGCTCGACGGGGCGAAGATCGACCGCCTGACGATCGGCGACAGCGGCTCTGCCGCCAGCGCCAGGAAGGTCATCGAGGACGGGCGCTTCACTGTCGCTTCGGTCGAGACCAAGCCGTTCACCCGTAACCCGCCGCCGCCGTTCACCACCTCGACCCTGCAGCAGGAAGCCGCACGCAAGCTCGGCTTTGCCGCCAGCCACACGATGCGGCTCGCGCAGTCGCTCTACGAAGATGGCCTGATCACCTACATGCGGACCGACGGGGTACAGATGGCGGGGGAGGCGATTTCTGCGGCGCGCAAGGCGATCGCCGACCGCTACGACGCCGGTTTCGTCCCCGACAAGCCGCGCCATTACACCAGCAAGGCCAAGAATGCGCAGGAAGCGCATGAGGCGATCCGGCCGACCGAATTCACCAAGGACAAGGGCGGATCGGGCGATCATGCGCGGCTCTACTCGTTGATCTTCAATCGCGCATTGGCGAGCCAGATGGCGTCGGCGCGGCTAGAACGGACGGCGGTCGAGCTGACCGACGGCGCGGGGCGGGCGACGTTGCGCGCCACTGGCCAGGTTACGCTCTTTCCCGGCTATCTCACGCTGTACGAGGAAGGCTTCGACGACAAGGAAGACGAGGATGGTGGCAAGATGCCGCCGCTGCGGAAAGGCGATGCGCCGGTCAAGACCGGGGTCGAGGCGACGCAAAGCTTCACCCAGCCGCCGCCGCGCTTCTCCGAAGCGTCGTTGGTCAAGCGGCTGGAAGAACTCGGGATCGGTCGCCCCTCGACCTACGCCGCGACGCTCCAGACGCTCAAGGATCGGGAGTATGTGCGGCTCGACAAGAATCGCTTCTACCCTGAGGAAAGCGGGCGGTTGGTGACGGCTTTTCTCGAGCGATTCTTCGAGAAATACGTCAGTTTCGATTACACCGCCGAGCTTGAGGACGAGCTCGACGATGTCTCAGGTGGTCGCCTTAACTGGCAGGTTTTGCTGGAAAATTTCTGGAAGGACTTCAAGCCCAAGGCGGGCGAGGTGATGGACCAGAAGCCATCCGAGGTTACCGCCGCGCTCGACGAATTCCTCGCCCCCTTTCTGTTCCCCGACAAGGGCGACGGCAGCGATCCCCGGCTGTGCCCGTTGTGCGGCACGGGAAGGCTCGGGCTTCGCGGCGGGAAGTTTGGCGCGTTCGTCGCTTGCTCCAATTATCCCGAGTGCAAGTTCACTCGCCAATTCGGGCAGGGCGGCGATGCGGCGGCGGCGGCTGGACCAACCGAGCTGGGCAACGGCATCGAGCTCAAGACCGGGCGCTTCGGCCCCTATCTGGAGCGCGACGGCAAGCGTGCGTCGATCCCCAAGGATGTGCCGCAGGACGGGATGACTCTGGAGACCGCCGAGCAATTATTGTCGCTGCCGCGCGAAGTCGGGATGCATCCTGAAACCGGGCTGCCGATTACCGCCTCGATTGGGCGTTATGGGCCGTATCTGGTGCATGACGGGAAGTATGCGCGGCTGAAATCGACGGCCGAAGTGTTCGAGACCGGGATGAATGCGGCAGTGGTCAAATTGGCCGAAGCCGAGGCGTCCAAAGGACAGCGTGGCGGCGGCGGGCGGGAGCCGCTGGCGGTGCTTGGGGCACATCCGGAAAGTGGCAGCGAAATCAAGGTGATGGAAGGGAAATATGGGCCCTATGTGACCGACGGAACGACCCATGCGACGCTTCCCAAAACGGCAGATCCGGCGGCGGTGACGCTTGAGGAAGCGATCGTCCTGATTAACGAGAAAGCCGCCAAAGGCCCCGTCAAGAAGAAGGGTCGGAAAGCGCCGGCGAAGGCTGCCCGCAAGACCGGCAAAGCGGGTCCGAAGAAATCTTCAGCTGGCGCCAGGAAAGCGTAAGCCCGTCGAACAGGTGAAGCGTCCCCGCCGGGTCGTCGCCGATGGCGGTGATCAGGCGGATCGCGATCAAGGCGGCAAAGCTGCCGATGGTCGCGGTAAGCGCGCCGAGCACGCCGAGCTCGGCGCAATTGTCGCAATCGTCAGCGTCGAATGCGTCGCCGACGAAGCAGCGGTAGCAGGGGCGGGCGCGGAACAGCGCGACCTGGCCCTGGAATTGCTGCGCGGCGGCGGACAGCAAGGGGATGCCGAGGGCGACACAGGTGTCGCTGACCAACAATCGGGTGGCGAAATTGTCGGTGCCGTCGATGATGAGGTCGTGGTCGGCGAGCAGCTCGGCGGCGTGGGACTCGTCGATTCGCTCGCCGACGGCATTGAGCCCGACGTGCGGGTTGCGGGCCATGACGAACTGGGCGGCGAGGCGGGCCTTGGCCATCCCGACCTGCCCGCTGCCGAAGATCGGCTGGCGTTGGAGATTGCTCAGTTCGACGCGGTCGCCGTCGATGATCGTCAGATGGCCGATCCCCGCCCCGGCGAGCGCCGGAATAACCCCCGCGCCGATCCCGCCCGCACCGACGATCGCGACCCGCGCGGCCTTGAGCCGGAGCTGCCCAGCGCCGCCGACTTGCGGCAGGACGATGTGCCGCGCGTAACGGTCGAGTTCGTCGTTCGTGAGGCTCACTGGCCCGTCGAGCCGAACCCGCCGTCGCCGCGGTGCGTGTCGTCCAATTCCGCGACCTCGGCGAACGCGGCGAGCGTGACGACCGCAGGCACCAGTTGGGCGATGCGGTCGCCACGGCGGATCGCGAACGGCTCGCCGCCGTGGTTGATCAGCAGGATCTTCAGTTCGCCGCGATAGTCGCTGTCGATCGTACCCGGTGTGTTGGGCACCGATATGCCGTGCTTGAAGGCGAGCCCCGAGCGCGGGCGAACCTGGATTTCATAGCCTTCGGGGATGGCGACCCTGAAGCCGGTGGCGACCGCGTGGCGTTGGCCCGGCGCGAGGTCGAGATCTTCGGCCGCGACCACATCCATCCCCGCCGCGCCAGGGGTCGCGTAACTCGGCAGGGGTAGGCCCTCACCGTGGGGCAATCGGGCGATCTGGATGCGGATGGTCACTTCAGCTCCTCGGCGATTCGGGCAATCAATTGGCGCGCGACATCATCCTTCGACGCTTCGGGCCAATCCTCGACCCCGCCGGCCGTAACGAGATGAACTTGATTGCGCGATCCGCCCATAACGTCGCCCGAGACATCGTTGGCGACGATCCAGTCGGCATATTTGGCGGTGCGCTTAGTAGTGGCGTTAGCGACCACGTTGTCGGTCTCCGCAGCGAAACCGATCAGCAGGCGCGGGCGGTCGGGGCTTTGGCCGAGGGTGGCGAGAATGTCGGGATTGGCGACGAACTTGAGCGCTGGCGGGCCAGCCGATTTTTTGAGCTTGGTCGGCGAAGCTCCGACCCGCCAGTCGGCGACCGCAGCAACGAGGATCGCGACGTCGGCGGGAAGTGCGTGCACGACTGCCTCGGCCATTTGCTGGGCGGTCTCAACGTCGATCCGGGCGACTCCGCCGGGGGTGGGGAGGGACACCGGGCCGGCGATGAGTGTGACGCGGGCTCCTGCTGCTGCTGCTGCGGCGGCGATGGCGAAGCCCTGTTTGCCAGACGAGCGATTGGCGATGACGCGGACAGGGTCGATCGGTTCGTGGGTCGGGCCGGCGGTGATCAGGATGTGAGAGCCCTTCAATTCGTCCCCGGAACGGGGAGGGAGACCAAGTGAAACTTGGTGGAGGGGTTTTTCCGCCGGTGGCGAACCCCCTCCGTCAGCCTGCGGCTGCCACCTCCCCGTGCCGGGGAGGAATTTTAGAATCGCCTCGGGCTCGGGCAATCTCCCCGGGCCAAATTCGCCGCACGCCATCGGGCCTTCGTCGGGGTCGATCACCGTCACTCCGCGCTCCCGCAGGGTGGCGATATTGGCCTGGGTGGCGTCGTGCTGCCACATGCGGACGTTCATTGCCGGGGCGACGAAAACCGGCTTGTCGGTGGCGAGCAATAAGGTGGTGGCGAGGTCGTCGGCGAGCCCTGCGGCCATCTTGGCAATCAAGTCGGCGGTGGCGGGGCAGACCAGGACGAGGTCGGCGGCGCGGGACAGCTGGATGTGGCCCATCTCGGCCTCGTCCTTCAAATCCCACAAGGACGTGTAGACCGGGCTTTCGGCGAGCGCGGCGAGGCTCATCGGGGTAACGAAGTGCGCGCCGCCTGCGGTCAGCACCGGGGTAACCTCATGCCCCGCCTTGCGCGCGCCACGGATCAACTCGGCCGCTTTGTATGCCGCGATCCCGCCGCCGACGATGAGGAGGATTTTTGCCATCAGCCGCGACTAGCAATCCTGGATAAGAGAAGCGAGCGATCAGTACTTCTTGCGCTTCAGCTGGGCCGTCGGCTTGCCGCGATGCGCGGTCGGCGGCTTGCCATGTTGCGGGCGACCTTGCGGGCCACCAGCAGGACGCGCACGCGGAGCGAGGGTCGGGCGGTTGTGGTGGCTTGGCGGAGCCTCGCCCGGGTTCTGCGCCTGTTCGATGATCAACCCCTGATCCTCGGGCGCGATCACCGCGCGGCGAAGCGCGGCGAGGAAGCCCGGCGTGGCGCGCTGCGTCACTTCGAAATAGCTGTCGTTGGCGGCGATGCGGATCGCGCCAATGTCGTTGCGACCGACATGACCGTAACGGCAGATCAGCGGCAGCAGCCAGCGCGGATCGGCATTGTGACGACGACCGGCATTCATCCGGAACCAGGTTGAATTGTCGAAGCCGGCTCGCGGGCCGGCATCCTGGCCGCGTTCACCACGATCATTGCGGTCGCTGTTGGTGAGGATGTCCTCGGGCGCGGGTAATTCGCTCTTGAGCGCCTTGGCCAGCGCCAGCGCTATCGCCTCGGGGGTCAGCGCCTCGGTCAACTGCTTGGCGAGCTCGAGATCGTCATCCTCGGGATCGGCGGGCATGGCGAGCTGCGCGAACAAACGGTCGCGATCCTTGGCGCGAATGTCGTCGGCGGTTGGCGCGGCCATCCATTCGGTCTCGATGCGCGCATTGCGGAGCATCATCTCGACCCGGCGGCGTGCCTTGTGCGGGACGATCAGCATCGCGGTGCCCTTGCGACCGGCGCGACCGGTGCGGCCCGAGCGATGCTGCAACGCCTCGGCGTCGCGCGGAAGCTCGACGTGGATGACGAGGCTCACCGACGGCAAGTCGAGCCCGCGCGCGGCAACGTCGGTCGCGACACAAACCCGGGCGCGCTGGTCGCGCAGCGCCTGGAGCGCGGTGTTGCGTTCGTTCTGGCTATGCTCGCCCGACAAAGCGACCGCCTTGAACCCGCGCTCCGTAAGCGCGGCGTGGAGGCGGCGGACGGCGTCGCGGGTGGCGCAGAACAGGATTGCGGTTTCGGCCTCGTGCAGGCGGAGGATGTTGACCACGGCATGTTCGATGTCGACCGGGGCAACGGTCACCGCCTGATAGGCGATGTCAGTGTGGCCCTGCTTGTCGCCAAGCGTTTCGATCCGCAGCGCGTCCTTTTGGTAACGCTTGGCAAGCGCGACGATCGGGCGCGGCATGGTGGCGGAGAACAATAAGGTGCGGCGGCTCTCGGACGGGGTCGCGTCGAGGATCTCTTCGAGTTCCTCGCGGAATCCCATGTCGAGCATCTCGTCGGCCTCGTCGAGCACCGCGACCTTGAGATGCGACAGGTCGAGCGCGCCCCGTTCGAGGTGATCGCGCAGGCGGCCCGGGGTGCCTACGACGATGTGCACGCCGCCGTTCAGCGCCCGGCGTTCTTTCATCGGGTCCATCCCGCCGACGCAGGTGACGACGCGGGCGCCGGCATCAGCGTAGAGCCATTCGAGCTCCTTTGACACCTGGATTGCGAGTTCGCGGGTCGGCGCGACGACCAACGCCAGCGGCTCGCGGGTCCAGGCGATTCGCTCGCCGTCCATCAATTGCGGGGCGAAAGCGAGGCCGAACGCGACCGTCTTGCCCGACCCGGTCTTGGCCGAAACGATCAGGTCGCGGCCCTGCGCTTCGTCGGCGATGACGGCGGACTGGACTTCGGTCAGCGTGTCATAGGAACGCGCGGCGAGCGTCGCGGCGAGCGACGGGTGGAGATTTGAATGTTGCATATGCGAAGGCCCCTACAGCAAGGCGGTGGTTGGCGATAGGGGCGTAGGAATCAGCGGAAAAACGCCATCACAATTGCCGCGCCGCCGGCGCCCGCAATGGCTGCCGTCAGCGCATAGCCGAGCCACGCGGGTCGGCGGATCAGGGTGACGTCGGACATGGGCGGCGGGGGCGGGGCGGCGCCGGGATCGGGGTAGCTGGCGTCGACCTTGCGAATGATGTCGGGCAGGCGCTTCAACGCGCGCACGGTCTCGACCAGTTTGTCGGCGTAATAGGCTTCGGGGCCGAGCTCGGAGCGGAGCCATTCCTTCAAGAACGGCTCGGCGGTTTCCCACATGTTGATGTCGGGATCGAGCGCGGTCGCAACGCCTTCCTCCATCACCATCGTTTTCTGCAGCAGCAGCAGATGCGGCTGGACCGGCATGTCGAAATCGCGGGTGATCGTAAACAGGCTGTCGAGCATCCGCCCGACGCTGATGTCCTTGACCGGAAGCCCGCGGATCGGCTCGCCCGCAGCGCGCAGCGCAGTCGCGAATTCGGCGACATTGTGGTGCGCCGGGACATATTGCGCCTCGAAGTGGATTTCGGCGACGCGGCGGTAATTGCCGGTGATCAGGCCGTAGAGGATTTCGGCAAGCCACACCCGCGCGCGGCGATCGACCCGGCCCATGATCCCGAAATCGATCGCGGCGATGCGCCCGTCGGCGAGTGCGAACAGATTGCCGTGGTGAAGGTCGGCGTGGAAGAAGCCATCGACAACGGCCTGGCGAAGGAACGCGCGGACGAGGATCGCGGCCAGCGCCTCGGTGTCCTGACCCGCCGCGACCAGCGCGTCGCGGTCGTTGAGCTTGATCCCGTCGAGCCACTCCATGGTCATCACGCGCCGGGCGGTCAGGCGCCAGTCG
>JBKJUB010000102.1:0-3524 GCA_046590765.1 Sphingomicrobium sp.
ACCCTAACCGCCGCATCCCCTAGTCGCGCCACGGCACCAGATGGCCCCTTCGTCTAAGGGTTAGGACGCGGCCCTTTCACGGCTGAAATACGGGTTCGAATCCCGTAGGGGTCACCATATCATCAATCAGGCAACTTGTTGCAAACACGCTACAAAGGGTCTGCAATCGCCCGCCGCCCTTCGTCGGCCGCTACTTGCATTCCGTATCTCGCACTTTAAGACTCGCGCCGATGAGAGCCGCGCGATGTTGCGCGTAGGGGTTTGATTTGCCGACATTTCAGATTGCATGGTTACGCGCCCTGATGCTGTGCCTGATGATCGGGCTGGGCGGCAGTGTGGCCAGCGTTCCGGTCATGGCCCAGTCGGCCGCTACCAACGCCATTGATCGGGTTACCCTCCTCGCCGAAGCCGCCGACGAAAGCGTGTTCGCGGTTGAATTTTCACCCCGCCCGGGCAGCTATTCGGCCAACAATGCCGATCCTTTGCGACCAGGCCTGACGTTGCTTCGCACCAGGCGCTCGAGCGACATGCCTGACACCACATCCTATCGCGGGCTGGTCAGCGATATCACGTTCGAAACCACCGACAGCGGTTTGTCGCTGCGATTCGGGATGCGCGCGCCGGGCAAGGTTTCCGTAGTGCCCAACGGCGCGCGAACATTGCTGGTCACGGTCAAGCGGCTCAGCGGCGCTGAAGCGATCGGCAGTCGTCCGGTCGATTCGGCGGGCGAGGAAGTCGTTGCAATCGGTGGGTTGCCCGCCGCGCTCGACCCGATGGCGGGCGAAGACGGCTATGAACTGGTGATGCTCAAATATGCTGACGTCAGCGAGATTGTCGGGCTGCTGACCGATGGGGTGACGGTCAAGCCGAACAACGTGTTCATCCGCCGCGAACCAGGTTTTGGCTCGGTCGGGGCGAATACGACGACCATCTATTCATCAAGCCAGGGGCAGGTCGCGCAGGAAGAGAAACCGCTCGGTCAATCGGTCGACAGCAGCCTTGCGATCGATCGCCGCCTCAACGCCATCTGGATCAAGGGATCGCCCCAGCGCATCGCGCGGATCAAGGATCAGATCAACCTGATCGACGTACCGGTCGATAGCGTCATCCTGGAAACCCAGTTCGTCGAATTGACCGAACAGGGCGCGCGCGCGGTGGGCATCGACTTCGCCAATTCCAGCGGCCAGATCGCTGCAGGCACGATCCAGACCGGCAACCTGCCGCTGCCGTTCAATTTCGACCCCACCCGGATCCTTCCCACCGCCCAGCTTCAAGCCGCAATCTACGCGCAAATTCAAAAGGGCCACGGGCGGATCGTCAGCAAGCCGCGGATTGCGGCACAAAGCGGGTCGACCGCCAAGATCATCACTGGCGATGCGATCCCGATCCTCACAGCGATTACCCTGTCGGGGGTCAGCGGCGTGTCGCAGCAAGTCCAATATGTGAACGTCGGCGTGACCTTGCAGATCGCGCCGCGGGTCAGTTCGGACGGCTATGTCACCAGCCATCTGTACGCGGTCGTGTCGAGCGTCACCGGGACCAGCCAGGGATATCCGACCATCAGTCAGCGCGAAGCCGAGACTTCGGCCTCGGTCCGCGACGGCGAGACGTTCGTTATCGGCGGGTTGACCCAGGAAAATGATTTAACCAACAGGTCCAAGATTCCGTTTCTCGGCGACATCCCGTTGCTTGGTCGGGCATTTCGAACCGATCGGACGACCAAGAGCAATACCGAATTATACATTGTCATCACGCCGCACATCGTCCGCCACCGGCGGTTCGAGCAACTCGATCCCGATGGGTCTTCCCCGACCCCCTCGGTCAGCCCGATCCGGCCTGTGACACAGGTTCCCGTGAATGTACCTCTGGGCTCTCCACTCGAGCCTGGTCGCCGCTGATTCGGTTCAATTTGGCGCACTTTCGACCGCGATCCATTAATGACCTCGATTAGCGATTGACGTCGGAAGATTGCTTGATAAGTTGATCGCTCGCACGGGGCGGGGACACGTTAACTATCTGAAAAATAAACAAAAGTATAGCAGATAGCCTCTGCCTGGCCGTGTCGAACAAACACTCCGGGAGGATTAGAAATGTTGAAGTTGAGTCGCAAACAGAAAGTCGTATTGGGCGTCCTTGCAGCGGTCGGAATCTCCGGTCCCGTGCTCGCAGTACATAGCTGGAGCAATTATCATTGGTCGCGCAGCGGTGCTGAACTGACGGTCCCGGTTGGTGACAATGTCGACTCGCGATGGGACAGCTATCTGCAGACTGCCGTCGTCGACTGGAACAAATCGACCGTGATCAATTCGCCGCTTGGGGCCGGCAGTGCCAATCCCAAGAATTGCCGCGGCGTCGCGGGGACTATCCAGGTTTGCAACTCGACTTATGGTAACACCGGCTGGCTCGGCATCGCCAGCATTTCGCTGTCGGGCGGGCATATCAGCCAGGGGACAACCAAGCTTAACGACACCTATTTCAACACCGCGCAATATAATACGCCATCGTGGCGAGGGCTCGTTACCTGCCAGGAAATCGGCCACGATTACGGCCTTGGCCACCAGGATGAGGATTTCGCCACCGACACCACCAACAGCTGCATGGATTACACCAATCTGCCGGCCGGTAACGAACATCCCGATGCGCATGATTATCAGCAGCTGACGACGATCTACAACCACGTCGAATCGGCCATGACGATCGGCGGCGGGCGTGGTGCATCGGGTGTCGATGTCGGCAATACGCCGGCCGAATGGGGCCGCGCGATCCACTTCTTGCGCGATGGCCGTCCCGATGTGTTCGAACGCGTCGACGGACCGGGCGCAAAGACCATCACCCACGTGTTTTGGGCGGTGGGCGAAGGTCCGCGCGGTCGCGGCGAATAATCGCTCGCAATCTTCGAGTGACGAAAAGGGCGCGGCGCAATCCGCGCCCTTTTTGCTATCTGAAGCATTGATCCACCACCCGAACGAAAAAGGCGACGCCATGCGGCAAGTTTGGATCCTGACGTTATTGCTCGCTTCACTGTCGAGCTGCGCTGCGCAGCCCGCTGCCGAACCGCTGGCACGGGCAGCAAACATCTTTGGGCGGTCCGCCCCGACTAACGGATCGAGCGTGGCCGGGCCGGTCAATCAGCTATTGCTCCATTTCGCCCGTCCCGCGCGGCTCCTCGAAGTGACCGTCGACGGCCCCGACGGCCTATCGCCCATGATGATCACCGCCGCCGGCGAAACCAACGATTATACCATCCCGCTGCCGGGCCTAGGGTCAGGTGCGTATCGGGTCAGTTGGAAAGCCAGCGCAGCGGGTGCGCCATACACTGGCGTGATCAATTTCACCGTCCGCTAATTCGCTACAATCGTAGCCACGCTGCGGCGATGCTCGCCAGCAATATCAGGCTGCTCGCCCCCAGTGCAATCGCCGCCGATGTGCCCGCCCTGCGCGCATAGGCCAGGGTTACGCCGATCTTGACGGCCATGTTGGCGACCACCGTTCCGCCGATTGCAATTGCCGCCAGCGTATTGCTG